>CAXTGN010000092.1:4130-12771 GCA_964243455.1 uncultured Acidobacteriaceae bacterium | reverse complement strand
ACCAGATGTGGGAGGCGCAGTATTTCAAGCACGAGTCCCCGCGTTCGCTGGTGACATCGGGCGGACTCGGCACCATGGGCTTTGCTCTGCCTGCCGCCATCGGCGCGAAGTTTGCCTGCCCCGAGAAGGATGTGTGGCTGATCGCCGGCGATGGCGGCTTCCAGATGACGGCGGCAGAACTGTCGACCATTGTGCAGGAGCGGATCGCAATCAATATCGCGGTTATCAACAACGGCTTTCTGGGCATGGTTCGGCAATGGCAGGAAGCGTTTTACGAGAAGAACTATTCTGCGTCGCCGATCCTTTCGCCGGACTTTGTCATGCTGGCCGCGGCACATGGGATTGAGGGCACCAGCGTAGGGGACCGGCCGCAGGTGGTGCCAACCGTGACCCGCGCACGCACCGGCGGCAAGCCGTTCCTGATCAATTTTCAAGTGGAAAAAGAAGATGGCGTCTACCCGATGATCGCCCCGGGGGCCGCACTGCACGAGATGGTGCGACGGCCCACCAAAGATCCTCTACTTGAGACGGCGGAGGAGGCCTGATCAGGGTGCCGCTCACCAACATCAGCACGGTTGCACGAGACCTGCGACGTCGAACCACTTCCGGGAGTTGGGTACCGGAAATCGATGGGCTGCGCTTCCTTGCGACCATGGCCGTGCTGTTGTTTCACATACAGGGGGAGCTTGGTCACCATGGTCTTCATCGTGTCCCTGTGCACTATGCGTGGTTGGCCGCTGTCCTGAGCACCGGCAACCGTGGCGTTCAACTCTTTTTTGTGATTAGCGGATACATCCTGGGCAGGCCCTTTGCGGCGCACTATCTTTTCGGGAAGCAGCGACCCTCGATAGGCCAGTATCTTGTACGGCGTGTCACACGTTTGCAGCCACCCTACCTCTTCAACCTCGTCGTTTGTGCCATTGTCTATGGCGTTGCGTTCCACGCGGGCTGGAAGGTGGTCCTGTCACACTTTGCCGCAAGTGCTTTCTACATGCATCACTTTTTCTTTGGAAGCTCTCCGATCACGCTGGACCCTGTGGCGTGGAGCCTCGAGATAGAAGTGCAGTTTTACTTAATTGCACCCTTGCTCACCCTTGTGTTCTTGATTCATAGTGCGACGACTCGCCGCGCTGTGCTTGTTCTCGCCATGCTCGCGAGTGCATGGGCACAAGTTTGTTTTCATCTGTCCAACATGACGCTGGTGGGACAGCTCCAGTACTTCCTCGCGGGTCTGTTGCTGGTGGATCTCATGACCACTCTCTTCAACAAGTTTCCCCATCATAGGTATTGGGATCTCGTCAGTCTTGTGGGATGGCCATTGGTCTTTTTGCCAAAGGCGCAGGCAATACAGTTCTGGCTGCCACCTCTCATTGTCCTGTTGTATGTGGCAGCGCTTCGAGGCCAATGGATGACCCGGCTACTCCGCTTGCGCTGGGTCACTCTCTTTGGCGGCATGTGTTACACGATTTACCTTTGGCATCCTCTGGTGCTTTCCGGTGCGCAACGATTGTTGGATCGCATGGAAGGCCTCATGCCGACGGATTACGCGCTTTACCTTTTCTTTCAGGCGACGATTGATTTCAGTCTTGTCGCGCTGACCAGCATTGTCCTTTTCGCCTTCCTGGAGAGGCCATGTATGGACCCTGAGTGGCCCCGCAAACTAGCAAGGCATATACATCGCCTGCTCCCTCCGTCTGTGGGTTCTGTTTCCAATGCAACCGCTTCGCTCGAGGAGTCCTGATCAATGCTGCATACCTTTGTAGCCCTTGTACAAGACAGGCCGGGCGTCTTGACGCGCGTAGCTTCCCTGTTTCGTCGACTCAATATCAATATCGTTTCCCTTACCGTCGGTGAGAGCGAACGTGCAGACACGTCGCGTATGACGATCGTGTGCGAAGCGCCCGATACGGCGGCCCACCGCATCAGGGCCTCCCTGTATAAGCTCGAAACGACCGTTGACGTCGACGAGGTAAATCGCGCCGAAGCTGTTGTGCGCGAGCTTTGCCTGATCAAGGTGGCGGCGGGACCTGACTCGCCGCACGGATTTCACTCGCGATCGCAAATCTTTGAGCTGGCCAACGTCTTCCGAGCTCGCGTTGTCGATCTGGCTCCGGAGAGCATCATGCTCGAGATGACCGGCTCGGCTTCCAAGATTGAAGGGCTGTTACAGGTCCTGCGCGAAAGCGGCTATGGCGTGCTTGAGGTCTCACGCACGGGCCGCATGGCGATGCGGCGTGGGCAGCATACGAGCCGCGTCTTAAAGGCGCTCGGGTCGAAACCTGATCACCTTGCTCCCCACGGTGAAAAGGACGTCTTCGATCCCGATGCCCTTCCCGAAGCGGAAGCCATCCCCAATCAGTTCGATGAACACGAGGCTTGAAGCAGCAGTGTAGACAGCCTAACCTTTACGCCTCCTTCGAGGCACAGCAGATCTCCTCGCTTCGCCGCGAGATGACAACCAGAAAGAAACGAGACACTCTATGGCAAAGACATACCACGATCAGGACGCAGACCTTTCCGTCATCCAGGGCAAGCGAGTTGCCATCATCGGCTATGGGTCGCAAGGTCATGCGCACGCGCTGAATCTGAAGGATTCCGGCGTGGAGGTGAAGGTAGGGCTGAGACCTGGGTCAGCTTCGGCGAAAAAGGCCGAGCTAGCCGGGCTTGAGGTGCTCAGTGTGCCCGAGGTATCGCAGTGGGCAGACGTGATTATGGTTCTGGTGCCGGATCAGACCGCGGCGAAGGTCTACCGCGAGATCGAGCCGGGCTTGGGGAACAAGGGCGCGGACGGCGAACCGAAGACGCTGATGTTTGCGCACGGATTCAACATTCGCTTCCGGACCATCAGTCCTTCGAGCACCATCGATGTCTCGCTGGTTGCGCCGAAAGGGCCGGGACACCGCGTGCGTGAGGTCTTCACGGAGGGCGGAGGCGTACCCGGGCTTGTCGCGGTGGAACAGGATGCTAGCGGCAAGGCCATGCAGGTTGCGTTGAGCTATGCCAAGGGCATCGGCTGCACACGCGGTGGCGTGCTTGAGACGACCTTCACGGAAGAGACTGAGACCGATCTCTTCGGCGAGCAGGCTGTGCTTTGCGGTGGCACTGCCGCGTTGGTGAAGGCCGGCTTTGAAGTCTTAGTCGAGGCCGGCTATCAGCCGGAACTTGCTTACTTTGAAGTGCTGCACGAGCTCAAGCTGATCGTTGATCTGCTGTACCGCGGTGGCCTGGAGTACATGCGCTACTCGATCAGCGACACGGCGGAATGGGGCGACTACGTCGCCGGTCCCCGGATTGTGACGCCGGATGTGAAGAAAGCCATGCAGGGATTGCTGGATGACATTCGGTCGGGCGCCTTTGCCAAGCGCTTCCTCGAAGAGAACGAGACGGGACGCAAGGAATTTGAGCGTTTCCGCAGCCAGGAACGCGCGCATCCGGTTGAAAAAGTCGGCGCGGAGCTGCGCGCGCAGATGCCTTTCCTGGATCCGGTGAAGGTGGAGAACGGAACCGTCGTCAAGGCATAACGGGTTTCAAAAATAGGGCGGGCACCTTAAGGTGTCCGCCCTACTTCGCCGTGCTTGCTCTGGGACGATGCCCGCTGAGGGAGACTTCGCGAGCCGATGCCGCAGCAATGCGAGTTCGGTTCACAGCAAGCCAGAGCAGACGAGGGAGACCGCATCCTACAACCCATGAGCACAGCAACGGTTCTTCGTCTTCGGAGTGGCTTCGGTTTAAGCTATCTTCATGTAGAGCAGGAGCCGTTACCGGAGCCCGGACCGGGGCAGGTGCACGTCCGCTTCTATGCCGGGTCACTGAACTATCGCGACCTGATGGTGGCCTTGGGGCAGTACAACCCCAAGATGGAGCTGCCCCGGATCCTGGGGTCCGACGCTGCGGGAGAAGTGGTCAGTGTGGGTGACGATGTCACGGAACTGAAGGCCGGCGATCGCGTCGCAAGCCTCTTTTTCCAGACGTGGCAGGCGGGCGAGATCACACAGGCGACTGGCAAATCGGCGCTGGGCGGCGCCGTCGACGGCGTGTTTGCGAGCGACCGGATCCTCCCTGCGACGGGGGTGATCCGCATTCCGGACAGCCTTTCGTATGAAGAGGCGGCGACCCTTCCCTGCGCCGCGGTCACAGCCTGGAACGCGCTTGCGGAGAAAGGGAAGCTGCAATCTGGGCAGACAGTGCTGATCCTGGGTACTGGCGGCGTTTCGCTGTTTGGGCTGCAACTGGCCAAGGCGCATGGAGCCAGGGTGATCCTTACAAGTTCCTCGGACGAGAAGCTGGCGCGCGGCCGCGAGTTGGGTGCGGACGAGACAATCAATTACAAGAGCACGCCAGAGTGGGACGCCGAGGTTCTCCGGCTCACGGGCCAGCGCGGAGTGGACCACGTCGTTGAGGTAGGTGGTTCAGGGACGCTGCCGCGTTCGTTCAATGCCGTGCGTGTGAGTGGTCACGTGCACCTCATTGGCGTGCTCTCCGAACCCGGTAAAGGAGTCGATGTGCTGGTTGTGCTGCGGAAGTCACTCCACTTCAACGGCATCTACGTCGGCAGCCGCGAGATGTTTTTGCGCCTGAACAACGCACTCGAGGTGAATCGCATTCAGCCTGTAATTGATCGTGTGTTTCCCTTAACCGAGGCGAAGGCCGCTCTCGAGTACATGCAGAGTGGCAGTCATTTCGGCAAGATCGTACTAAATCTGCAGGCATAGATGGAACGGGCATCGCGGGAAACCATCGATTTCAAGAGCAGGCACGGCGCATCTCACCCGTATGCTGGTTCGCCGGTGCTTACTAGGAGCAGCCCTGATGACAACCGCACTCGTAGGGCAAGAACCTGGGCTGACAAGCCTGGACAGACTGCGTGACCATGCGCGTCCCCTGTTGATCTTCGCTCCCAAGCCAGACGATCCGCGGTTGGAGATTCAGGTGCGAACTCTTCAGGAGCACGCGGCCGACGCCCACGACCGCGACCTGGTCCCCATTGCGCTTCCGTACCATAACCCGAGTTCAACTCCCTCGCAGCTGTCGACGACTGACGCCGAGACCGCAAGGCGCAAGTTCCACGTCGCGCCAGAAGACTTTACGGTCATTTTGATTGGGAAGGATGGCGGGGCCAAGCTGCGCTCGTCCAAGCCGCTCTCTATGGAGAAGCTAAACGAAACGATCGACTCCATGCCGGTGCGTCAGGACGAGGTGCGCCGCAAACAGGGTCAGTAACGTCACAAAAAAATCGCTCCCTTTTAGGGAGCGATGTACGTGCTCGGAATTCGGAACTTATGCTGTGATTTCTACGCCGCGCCAGAATGCCACCTTGTGCCTCACGCTACGCGCTGCAGCTTTTGGAGCCGGGTAGTACCAGGCGGCATCCAGATTCTCCTGGCCGTCTACGAGTACGGTGTAATAACGCGCCAAACCCTTCCACGGACATGTGGAACTCGTCGAACTGGGCCGAAGAAAGGCCCGATTTACGCTCTTCTCGGGGAAATATGTGTTTCCCTCAACTGTCTCTACTTCATCACTCTCTGCCAGGACCTGTCCGTTCCAAATCGCCTTCGCCATGCGCGCGTCCTTCCTTGGGTCTCGGTGTGTGCATTCGTCCACGGCCAAGCACAGGCGGCCAGCGTTCGTAAATGCCCCACTCATCTTGCCACAATCTACGGAATTTGGAAAGTGCGGCCTTTGTCTCTCCGTAAGGCCGTAGCTTTTGGACTAAGCTACGGCTTCCACCACTGGGCGGGCGCTTCCGGGATCGGGGCGTCGTATCTCTCGCGGCTCATCGGTCGGTCGCGGCGGGCCGACCTTCTCGGCAAAGTGACACTCCGGCCCGGTTGCCTGCTGCTCATCCCCTGCCTTCTTGGCACGGCGTTTGGGCAACCGGTCCACATTGTTCGGGCACACGAGAAAGGTGCCATCCTTGTCCGCGATCTCCAGAAGGTAAGGTGATTTGCATTCTGGGCAAGGACCGGCGACCAGTTTCTGATTGCTGGTGAAATCGCATTTGGGATACCGCGTACACCCGTAGAAAGTGTCTCCGCGACGGTTCTTGCGGGCAGCCACCTCGGCACCGCATTTGGGGCACGGAACATCCAGCAGGTCTTGCTTAACGTACTTGCACTTCGGATAGCCCGAGCAAGCGATGAACTCGCCGTACTGGCCTTCGCGCTGCAGCAGCGGCTTACCGCACTTGGGGCACGGCTCCTCCAGCTGGATGGGGGGCTTGGACTGCTGCTTCTGGTTGAGTTTGCGGATCGTCTTGCACGGTGGATCTTCGTTATAGCCCGGGCAACTCATGAAAGGGCCAAACGGACCGTTGCGCAGAACCATCAAGCGTCCGCAGTTGTCGCAGAACTCTTCCTCGGTCTCGGCATCCTGGGCTCCCGGCGAGGTAAGATCCGGTTTGGAAGCGAAGTTCTCCTTGGTGAAGTCGCAGGTGTGCGGTTCGACAATGAGCTTCTTACCGCGCTTCGCTCCCTCTTCGAGGGCCTTGAGCAGTGCAGGTTTGTCCAGAACCTCGCGCGAAAACTCAGTGACGTCTTCGGTGAGCGCCTTAACGATCATTGGAAATTTGTGGGCGTCGATGACTTTCTTGACCGCGGCCTTGGGGTCTTTCTTGAGCGGCCCGAGCGCCACGTTCACCGGCTTGGTCTTGGTGAAGTTAGAGCATGAGTAGAAGGAGCCAAACTTGCCCCACTTCAGGATCAACGGCGCGCCGCACTTTTCGCAGATCTCATCCGTCGGCTTTTCCCACGCTTTGATGTCTTCCATCTGTGTCTCAGCCACCTTGAGCTCCTGCTCAAGATGGCCGTAGAAGCCGTTCAACAGGTCAGTCCATTTCTCCTTCCCTTCGGCCACGTTGTCGAGCTCGTTCTCCAGGCCGGCGGTGTAATCAACCTTGAAGATGTAAGGGAAGTTTTCTACCAGCAGATCTGTAACGACCATGCCGATCTCGGTCGGAATCAGCTTCTGCGCGATCTTCTTGACGTAATCGCGTTCCTGGATCGTGTTGATGATGGAGGCGTAGGTAGATGGCCGCCCAATGCCCTTTTCTTCAAGGGCTTTCACCAGGCTGGCCTCGTTGAAGCGTGGGGGAGGCTGCGTGAACTTCTGCTGCGGATCGATTTTGTTGGCCGTCAAAGCCTGGCCGCGGGTCAGCGGCGGAAGGCGACGATCGGCCGCGCTGTCCTCACTGGTTGCGTCTTTGGCGGCCTCGGAGCCTTCCTCTTCCGAGCTGCCTTCGGCGAGCTTCTTGTCGTCCGCTGCCTGCTTCGCACTGCTCGCTGTTCGGGCCTTCTTGTTCTTCTCTTCGAAGTACAGGAATCCATCGAACTTGAGGATGCTGCCGGTAGTCCGGAAATCGTAGCTCACGCCCCCCGACTTCGCCTCGATGTCGACTGTGGTCGAGTCGAAGATCGCCGGCGTCATCTGGCTTGAAACGGCGCGCTCCCAAATGAGCTTGTAAAGCCGGTATTGCTCATCGCTCAGATAACGGCGGACCTCGTCAGGGACGAAGTTGAAGTTGGTTGGGCGAATGGCCTCATGGGCATCCTGCGCGTCAGACTTGCTCTTGTACGTATTTTCCGTCTTCGGCAGGTAATTGGAACCGATCTTCTTGCCGACGAACTCGCGGATCTCTGCAATGGCATCCGGGCTCATGCGCGTCGAGTCAGTTCGCATGTAGGTGATCAGGCCTACCGTTCCTTCATTGCCGATTTCAATTCCTTCGTAGAGCCGCTGAGCAACGCCCATGGTTCGACGAACATTGAAGCCGAGGCGACCGGCGGCATCCTGCTGCAGCTTGCTGGTGGTGTAGGGTGCCGAGGGCCGGCGCTGGCGCTCCTTGGTTTCAATCCCACGTACAGACCAGGTCGCTGTTTCGAGTTGCGACATGATTTCGTCTACTGCACCTTTGTCAGGCAGTGCGTTGGCGAGAAACTGCTCCTTGCCGTCCGCGTCGACACCGTTGGAAACGCGAATGGGCTGGCCCTTCACGCCCACCATGCGCGCCGTGAACTCCTGAAATCCATCCTTCTTCGAGCCGGGAATCAGAGTCGCATCTATATTCCAGTACTCCACGGGACCGAACGCGTTTATTTCCCGTTCGCGTTCGACGATCAACCGCAGAGCAACGGTCTGCACACGTCCAGCACTCAGGCCGCGCTTCACCTTGTCCCACAGCAGCGGGGAGATCTGGTAGCCGACCAAGCGGTCCAGGACGCGACGGGTCTGCTGCGCGTCGACCAGGTTCTCGTCGACTTCGCGGGTGCGTTCAAAGGCTGCTTTGACCGCTTTCTTTGTGATTTCGTTGAAAGTCACCCGGCGGATCTTGGACTTGTCCTTGACCGAGGGCAGCAGCTGCATTCTGAGGTGCGAGGCGATCGCCTCGCCTTCGCGGTCAGGGTCAGGCGCCAGGTAAACCGTGTCGCTCTTGGCCGCCAGCTTCTTCAGGCGGTCTACAACCTTCTCTTTGCCGGGCGAGACGATCAGCGTCGGCTCAAAGGTCCGTCGCTTCAGTTCAACGCCGATATCGTTCTTAGGCAGGTCCATGATGTGGCCGATGGACGCCTCCACAATATAGTCGCTGCCAAGGTACTTATTGATCGTCTTTGCCTTCGCGGGCGACTCAACGATCACGAGATTC
>CAXTGN010000092.1:0-4120 GCA_964243455.1 uncultured Acidobacteriaceae bacterium | reverse complement strand
CCATGCCCCACACCTGCCTGAAGCGCCGAGCCGCCAGTACTTCGGCTGCTGCCCCTCTGCCTATCCAATAGCCTGCAAACTACCACGCTTTACCAAATCCGCGTCAACTTGCTTGTGGACATCGACCGGCGAGTTGCTGCCCCTTCGGTTTCTGTACGCAAGCTATAGACGCAGGCTGCAGCCAATCGTTCCGCTGCTCTCGCATCGCCACTTACAAGGAGCGTACGTAGTTCTTTCCTGGCATCTGCCTGATTCGGCTGGCCAATTCCAGCTCAAAGAGCGCGGTGAACACCTCACCGGAAGCCAGTTCGCCGTCCAGTCGCTCGATAAGCTCGTCCAGTTGAACGGCCTCATCCGCACGAAGATGCTGGAAGACCAGCCTCTCGTGATCACTCATCGGCGCAGCTGCCCCGAACCCGGCGGCTCCGTCGAATAGAGATGCGGTGAAGCCCGCCTTCGATTCACCCCGGGCTGCAGCCTGCTCTTGCGCGAGGCGCTCCAGATCGAGTCGCACCTGCGAGGGCAGGTCCTCCCATACGTCCTCCCAGGTCGCTGTAAGCTTGGCGCCCTGTTTGATAAGCGTATTGGGTCCCCAGGCGTTTTTATTGGTTACATTGCCCGGAACAGCGTAGAGATCGCGGCTCTGCTCGATGGCGCACCGTGCCGTGATGCGTGTACCGGAATACTCAGCAGCCTCAACCACGAGGACACCCACGCTCATCCCGCTAAGGGTTCGATTGCGGATAGGAAAGTTTTGCGGCGCGGGAAAGGTGCCGATCGGAAACTCGCTCACGACCGCGCCTCCGGAGGAGACGATCTGTTCGGCCAGGCGTTTGTTTTCTTTCGGATAGATCACATCGATGCCGGTTCCCCAGACGGCAACCGTAACGCCGCCGCCCTCAAGAGCACCTTTGTGGGCGGCAGTGTCAACGCCACGTGCCATGCCGCTGAAAATTGCGAGTCCGCGCCTGGCGAGGTCGCGGCTGAGCATCTCGGCCATACCCGCGCCATACGGCGTGGGGTGCCGTGTGCCGACGACGCCAAGCCCGGGACGGCTCAGGGCATCCACATTCCCTCTGACCCACAGGATCGAAGGGGGATCGTAAATCTCAAGCAGTGGGCCGGGGTAAACGTCCATGTCGGGCGTGACAAGGATGGCTGCCTGCTCGTGAACCCTGCGCATTTCTTCCTCGGCCGTTTTACGGCCGCGCCCGTCGAAACAGAACTGGGCGGCGGCGGCAGTCAGGCCTGCGCTTTCGAGATCAGTGAGCGAAGCCCCCCAGAGACGCTCGGCTGCACCCAGTCTACGAACAGCGCGCAATGTGCGGGTGGGCCCCATGCCAGGCGCAAGCGCCAGGGCCAGCCAGCCGAGTTGGCCCTCTTCTGCCGAAATCGTTGTGTTCACGCGATCCTTCTCCGCTGCGTTTGTGAGGTAGCCTATCCGGGAGCGCTCCCGCCGACTATGCCACCTTCGTGGCGCGATAGGCTGAACGTGTGCCGGTCCGCGTTGCTGCCATATCGTTTTTGAACCCCGCTCCCCTGCTGTACAACTTCGAACACGAGCCGGCGGCCACCGATCTGCGTACCCGTTACGCGGTGCATTACACCACCCCCGCCCGATGCGCAGCGGAGCTGCATGTCGGGGACGCCGACCTTGGCCTGATTCCGATTGCGCAGCTTACGCCGGATTTGGCGGTGGTTCCCGGTTGCACCATCGCTTCCCTGAAAGAGGTGCGGAGCATCCTTCTGCTTGTGCGTTGCCCGAAGGCCCCCCCCAGGGATGAGGCGTTGCGCAGCATCCGAAGCATCGCCTTAGACAGTGCTTCCCGATCCTCTGCGGCCTATGTGCGGACGGTACTTCGGCGCTTCTATCAGACCGATCCACTTTTCCAAGAAGAGGACGCGGATGCCTTCTCCATGCTCGCCCGCCACGATGCTGCGTTGCTGATCGGGGATCCCGCCCTGCTTGCGCGTGAGCGAAGATCAGAACTCGACCTGGCAATTCAGGCCCAAACCGGCGACCATCTGCTCTGGTTGGATCTTGCCCAGCTTTGGCGAGAGCATACCGGCCTTCCATGGGTGGCAGCGGTGTGGGCCGTCGGAATCCACGCGCTTTCTCGAGCCGGCATCAGTCCAGGACAGCTGGTCAAGGATTTGACGGCAAGTCGTGACGCAGGCCTCGCGAATACGGAGCAACTTGTAGCGGAGTGGGTACCTCGTATTTCGCTGCCTGCCGAGACCATTCGCACCTACCTGACGCACAACATCCATTACGTTCTGGACGAAGCGTGCCTCCGTGCGATCCAGACCTTTCGCACGTTTGCCGCGGAAGCCGGCGTGCTGCCGCCAATTTCCCAAGTCACTCTGCTGTAAACTTCGCGGCTCCTGCGAGACCTCCGGAGTCCTTCAAGCGTCCTATCACGAGCATGCGATCCACTTTTCTTCCCGCCTTTCTGCTTGCCGGCAAAGCCGGATCGCACATGCTGCCCGTGCTGTTTCACTTTGGGTTGCTGGGTCTCGGACTGGTCTCTGTCGTGGACAGCTCCTTCATTCCGCTGCCCATCCCCGGCGTGACAGACATCATGGTGATTCTGTACGCGGCCGGCCACGCGAATCCTGTCCTGCTGGTGGCCATCGCCACCATTGGGTCCGCAGTCGGAGGATTCCTCTCCCACGCCGTTGGGCAAGCTGGGGGCATGGCGTTTCTGGAAAAGAAGGTATCTCCAAAGCTGCTAAAGCGCGTTACGAACTGGGTGGAGGATCATTCAATCATCGCGATCGCCCTCCCAGCTATCTTGCCGCCCCCGGTGCCACTGTCCCCCTTTGTGCTCGTCGCCGGCGCCGTTCGCATGTCGCGCAAGCGCTTCATGATCGCCTTTACCAGCAGCAGACTCCTGCGGCACATCATCGCTTGCTGGCTCGGAATTCACTATGGAGCACAGGTTTTGAAGCTCTGGAACCACTTTTCGGCGCGCTGGGCGGTCACGATCCTGGTTGTGTTCTGGACGGTGACGCTGGTGTTCGCCGGTATCGGCATCTGGAAGCTGGTGCAGACCTCTCGGTCCGTCGGTCTACGGGGCGCCAAGACCGGCCCACAGCCACAGCCTCGGTCGGCCTGACTCTGGGGTACGCCCGACACCCGGGCATAAATGCAGGTGCAAGGGATGGTAGACTTGCTTTCGTGCCGGGTCCTACGCGACGCGTACCCGCCAACCCCGCCAGGTCCGGAAGGAAGCAACGGCAACGGGCCAACGCGGGCGCAGTAGGGAAGCCCGGTACACTTCTCCCCTCATCCTTAGAAACCGCTGAGCGATGGATCTTGCTGCCGGTGCCGTTCGTCAGTACATGGCCGTGGCGGTAAGATGCTCCATGTTGCCCTGTTTGGGAGGTTTGTTCGTTTGAGTCTCATCCTGAAGCCCCGCACCTCCGTTCGTGCAAAGATCACCGCCATCGGCACTTATGTTCCCCCCAGGTTGCTGACCAACGCGGACCTTGAACGAATGGTTGAGACCAACGATCGCTGGATCACGGAGCGCACAGGAATCCGCGAACGGCACATCGTCGACAAGGGAGTAGCTACGAGCGATCTGGCGACCGAAGCTGCCCTTGACTGCCTAACCAAGGCACGTGTCGAACCGGGCGAAGTGGAGGCGATCATCGTCGCTACGGTCACGCCGGACATGAACTTTCCGGCCACAGCCTGCCTTGTTCAGCACAAGATCGGTGCGACAAAGGCCTGGGGATTCGACCTTTCTGCAGCTTGCTCAGGGTTTGTCTACGCCTTGCAAGTCGGAGCGAAGCTGGTCGAATCCGGCGTGCATTCCAAGGTGCTGGTGATCGGCGCCGACGTGATGACCTCCGTCATTGACTATACGGACCGATCCACTTGCATTCTATTCGGAGATGGGGCGGGTGCCGTGTTGCTGGAGCCCTGTGCCGAAGACGAAGTCGGCCTTATTGATTTCCTGCACGAGGTGGACGGTTCCGGCGCCTCTGCACTGAACATGCCCGCAGGCGGAAGTGCTTTACCTGCCAGCCATGAAACGGTAGACGCCCGGCAACACTACGTACACCAGGATGGGCAGACGGTCTACAAGTTTGCGGTCCGGAAGATGGCCGA
>CAXTGN010000091.1:9075-12898 GCA_964243455.1 uncultured Acidobacteriaceae bacterium | reverse complement strand
GATCCTGAACCCTGAACCCTGTTCGAGGGCTGACGATGCGTCCAGAGGTACGACGCCCGGCAGCCACTCCTAGCTTTCGGTGCCACCTGCCAACGCTTTGACGTGTGCCCCGCACGTTGTTAGCCTGAGAAGCGGGCAGGTAGCACCAGCCAAGCGTCCCCGTCGTCCAGTGGCCCAGGACACCGCCCTTTCACGGCGGTAACACGGGTTCGAATCCCGTCGGGGACGCCAAGATTTCAGAGGACTTAGCTCAATAAGACGCCAAATGGCGAGGGCACGATACGGGCACGGAGTCCAAAATACTCCAGAGACCGGTCCTGAGCAAGTTCATCAACGCAGATAGAAATCAAAGGTGCTCCCGCTTGGGGCCACTCTTTTCTAAACGGAAAATGTATCAGGCCGATCTGGACTCCGGCACGACGAACAGCCCCGAGAATCGATCAAGCGCCGTGCGCTTCGCGGTTTGATCTGCCTGCTGGTACACGTCCTGCGTCATGCGGCTGCTCGCGTGTCTCAAGATCTCCTGCACCACCTTGACCTGCTCTCCGCTCTGCCCTAGGAAAGCGCCTACGGAATGTCGGAAGTATGCCATTTCACGTGTTTGGTGACACCGGCTGCTTTGGATGCTGGACGCACGTAGTAGGACATCGCTGGAACGGGATTGTAGGGCCGATGCCCCTGCGAATGCGGCGATGCAAAGACCCAATCCGAATGCGCAGGTAGGGCGTCTGCTTACGCCATTCCAGTAAGAGTGCGGCACTGTCATCCGTCATAGGCACGCCCTTGCGCGAAGCGTGCGTCTTCAGTTTCGTCTCGGCTCTAGAGGGAGACCGGGAAGGGTATCGAGCTCTTCGCCGTCGCAATACGGGGCTGGGTTGCCGGCATTCGCGATCTGCATTCGACCGTCCGAGTAGATGAGCGTGGCACAACAGGTAGCGAAGCCGGAGACGTGTCCGACGAGCATGTGATTAAGGAGGGCGAGTACAGCAGCAGGCTCAAAGGAGAGCTGCATCCAATGATCGTAGAGACAACCATCGCAGCCTGCAGACCTTTGCCGCTGACATCACCGATGATGACAAGAAGCCTGCGGTTCCCGCTGGCTTCCACGTCGGGGAGGGTGAGGAAGAAATCGCCACCTACCTGACGGGAAGGGAGGTAGACACTCTCGACAGAGAAGCCGGGAGCGGCAGGCTGAACGGCGGGGATAAGGAGCTGCTGGACGGTGCGGGCAGCTTCGAGTTCCGATGAGGCAAGCTGTTCGCTATTGCTGACGCGGATGAAGCGATACAAAACAATGGCAAGCCCAGCGCTCGCGACGCGCCCAGCGTTCTCTAGCAGAAAGAGCAGGAGCTGGATCGGCTTCTGTTGCAGAGGGACAACCTGACCTTCGCGCAGCAGTTGTCGCGCGAGGGGATCTACCTCGAAGTCACCTAGCCGGAATCTGCCGTCCATTCCACCGATTTTCTCATTGTAGAAGATTTGAGCGCACATTTGAGCGGATCTGAGGACTTCTTCGCGGCTCCTGCTGCGAACTAGAGGGAGATGTCGCACGTCGATCTGCGCATTCGCCCAGCGCGATGGCTGCCCGCAAAGGAAAGATCAAACTATGGAACTCGCTGT
Source organism: uncultured Acidobacteriaceae bacterium (assembly GCA_964243455.1). GTDB lineage: Bacteria > Acidobacteriota > Terriglobia > Terriglobales > Acidobacteriaceae > Granulicella. The sequence continues at coordinate 11,278 of CAXTGN010000091.1, read as the reverse complement.
TTCCGCCCGCACGAGAGGCTCAGCTTCAATCGCCACGCAGATCGTGACCTTCCTATGCCTAACGTGGCTCTTCAGCACGCCGTGGTGGATTCTGCTGGCGAAGTACAAGATGACGGGTCACTGGCTCTACGTCCTTGGCCTTATGTGCTCGCCCGGGATAGCCAGCATCGTGACGGCTTTGGTGTTGAGAGTTCCGCTGCGGACCTTCGGCTGGCGGTGGCCGAAGTGGAAGTGGATTGGCGCGAGTTATTTCATTCCCATCGGATATTCGCTGCTGGCCTACAGTTTCATCTGGATGACCGGCCTGGGAGCGCCGCACTTTGTTTATCGGGCGGGACCGGGGCAGGGAGCTGCCTGGGAACACGTTCTTTGGCTCCAGATCTTAGAGGAGATCCCGTTTGGCGTCGTTGCTCTGGTCCTGGGACTTCTGGGTAACGGCACCCTGGGAGCGCTCGGGGAAGAGGCCGGCTGGCATGGCTTCCTGATGCCTGCGCTGGCGAGCCGTCTGAGTTTCGCTAAAACCTCGCTGAGCATGGGCGTGATCTGGACCGTGTGGCATATGCCGTTTCTCTTGTTAGGAGGATACCAGGGAAGCACTCCGCGCTGGTATAGCCTGCTTTGCTTTGCCGGGATGATGATCCCGTCGGGATTTCTATACACCTGGATCCGTCTCCGCTCGGGGAGCCTGTGGCCGTGCGTCATTCTGCATGAGATGCATAACATGTGGATACAGGGAAACCTGACGCCGGCGACCGGCGACACTGGCCATACCCGGTGGTGGGTGGACGAGTTTGGCGCGGCACTGGCGATTACGAACATCCTTATGGGACTGTACATCTGGTACCGACAACGAAATAAGCTCGGTTCGCTTGAGGCCTGTGGCGGGTGGACGGAGAAACCTGCCGAAGTGATACCGCAGTCCGTCGTCGTCGGAGTGGACAGCCATTAATTGAAGAGCAGCCGAGGTCAACTGTCGCCAAGCGCTCCATGATGGCAATGCTCATCATTCGGCAAAACTAGTAGACAGTCATTTTGGAAGAGGTCGCAGGACGGATTTCCCGTCGGCCGGCTGCCCCACATGTCCCGAGATGTGAGATTTGCCCCAAACAAAAGCAGGTGCCCCTTCGCTCCCCTGTCGAGGGCCGGACCGGCCATCCTCCGATCAACTCACCACGCTTCTTTGGCCTCATGCGAGAAAGATGAATTTAAGTTTTGGGTAACAGGCAAATGCACTTACCGAGCACACGCTCGCTGCTTAGTTGCTACGCACCTGCACCACGTGTGGATGCGGCATAACTGCTGAGGTATACGCTAAAAGGACAAGACATTTTGTTACACCGGCTTGCCGGAGGCACTTGGAAGCCAAAACAGCCCATTTGTCTAGCAAAAGCAAAGTTCCGACAGTCCGCGTCGGTGAAGGCCATGTTTTCACAACACTGGTTGCGAGAACATTCGGAACCACACTCTCTGCCGATCTGGTCAGAGGCCTGTCGCCAAAAGCTAAAGACTATAGAGCCCCGAGTGGAGCTTTCTGATGGTCGAGTAGCAGTCACAGGCTATGCCCTCCAGACCTGTTCGCTTGAGAATGTGGATGTGTCCACGCCGGTACTCAATGAGCTCCTGCCGTTGCAGTTCTCCAGCAGCTGCGGCAATGGTCACCCGTTTCGTCCCAAGCAGTTCGCTCAGGGTTTCCTGCGTGATGTCGATCGTGGAAGACTCGGTGAGGTCCTGTGCATGCAAGAGCCAGCGGGTAAGACGTTGTGAGGCCCCGTGAACACGGTGGCAGCCGGCGACCTGACTGAGTGTATGGGCCTGAGCCTGGACGAATTCAAGTACCCGACGGTGAATGACTTCATCCTGCTGAAACGCTTTTTGCAAGTGTTCCATGGGGATTCGGATGGCAGCGCCTGCGAGTTGCATACGGCAGTGTGTTGGCGTTTCCGCCGGTCCAATCAGATGCAGGCTGCCGATCAAACCTTCTCTTCCGATCATGCCGACTTCAGCGGAAAGTCCAAACGTGGTGACGGCGAGAACCGACGCAAGACCTGAGGTAATGAAGAACGCGTGCGAAGAGGCGGAACTGGCTTCGTGGAGAACAGTTCTCGTGGCCAGTGGAACTTCTACCGAGTTGGACAGTAGATGTTTCCTGCTCCTTGCTGGGATGGCGGCCAGTAAGCGGTTCGGGTGAGGGTCGGCCATACTC
>CAXTGN010000091.1:0-9065 GCA_964243455.1 uncultured Acidobacteriaceae bacterium | reverse complement strand
TGAATCAGTGATCTGCTGCTCGCCCATCGAGCCTCGATCGCAGAGTGTCGTTGATTGGATGTCCTCCAGGCAGAAAGGTACCCTCAAAAACGCGTTCCCGTTATGTCAAATATTTGACATAACGGGACAACCTGCGACGGTCGGTCGGCACCTCACACAGTGCGCCTAAGAAGTGACAGAACGTCACCTACCGGTTGGTCAGGCAATTGCGCGGCAAGGCCAACACTATGTCTACGAGGTTGTCATGTTTACGATCAAACACCGCTTTCCGGGTTCGCTCGCATCGGCTGGCGTTCTGATGTTGTGCTTAGGCACATCCCCCGCTTTCGCGCAGACGCAGGCTGCTGATAACTCCGGCAACAACCGCGTGCAAAACCAGACGCAGACTGCCGATCAGGGCAAGAACGATAAAGCTGACCGTCTGACCACAGCCAAGATCCGCCGGGCTGTAGTCGCCGACAAGTCGTTGTCCATGTATGCGCACAACATCAAGATCATCGTCGTTGGCGGCACGGTCACGCTCAAGGGACCGGTTCACTCCGATGCCGAAAAGCAGACCATCGCAGAGAAAGCCGCACAAATTGCGGGCGCAAACAAGGTCAACAACGAGATCACGGTCAAACAGTAGTCCTAATTGCAACATCGAGTTTCAAACCTAAGGAGCCCTCCCATGGCAGGCAAGAACACAGCAGCATTCGGCATCTTCCACACCCACGACGCGGCAGCAGCGGCTGTCGATCAACTTCATGCAGCCGGCTTTTCTCACAGCGACGTGTCCGTATTGATGGCCGACAAGCAGGGCTCGAAGGATTTTGCTGCGGAGAAGAACACCAAGGCGCCGGAAGGCACCACGGCCGGCGTGCTGGGTGGCGGTGCCCTGGGCGGGACCCTTGGACTGCTGGCTGGCCTGGGAGCGCTCGCGATTCCCGGAGTCGGTCCGTTGATCGCAGCTGGCCCGATTATGGGTGCACTCGCTGGCCTGGGTATCGGCGGCACGGTTGGCGGCCTGATTGGCGCTCTCGTCGGCATGGGGATTCCGGAGTACGAGGCAACGCGCTATGAGGGTCACGTCAATGCCGGTGGCATTCTTGTGTCAGTTCATTGCGAAAGCTCTGAGGAGATCGCTCGCGCCAAAGACGTCTTGAAGGCTGCGGGTGGTGAGGACATCGCTTCCTCCGGCGAGAAGGCGGTCAGCACCCACACAGCTGGCGACACAACCGATCGCAACACAGACGTTCACACGCCTACCCGCACGTACTAACCGCAGAGTCTACGTACGACACTCAAGGTTCCGCGGAGTTGTAAGCCTCTTTTGCGCTTCGCACAGGACTTCATATGATCGGCCGCCTCATGCGGAGGCGACCCAGGCGCTCTGATAATGCAATACGGAATAAGGGAGAGTAAGCATGTTCATTCTTTGGTGGATTATCGTAGGCATCATCGCCGGCTTCATTACCGGCAAGCTGATGAAGGGTAGTGGCTTTGGAACAATCGGTGACCTCGTAATCGGCATCATCGGAGCCATCGTGGGTGGGTTCATCATGCGCGCACTCGGCTTTGCGGGACAGGGTGGCATAATTTACACCATTATCGTGGCGGTCATCGGTGCAGTCTTGCTCACACTGCTTGTTCGCTTGATTAAGAAGGTTTGATCATGTTCAAGACACAGCGTCGTTAAACAGCACTCGATCTCGCGGGCGATCCTTCAATGGGTCGCCCGTTTGTGTATGGGATTCTCATCGCAATACCTTTCGAGATTCTTGATCAGAGATGCCGAAAGACAGGCCATCCCCAATTTCGTGCTGACCTCCCGTTGCCTAACACCTGCCCTCTTGCTGGAGAAAAGGGCCACTTCGCGGTGGTCCTAGGATGTTCTCACAACCCTGATTTCCGAGAAGACTAGCGACTGTCCATTCGGCGATGGTAGTTGCAGATGTCTTGTCCCCGGGCTCTAGGTGCAGCGAGGATACCGAGGCGATGTATCGATACCAGCCCTTCAACATAACGGTAGTTGCCAAGGTGGCCTGAGGTGTTGAATGGCGAGAACAGTGATGTCATCGGTCTGACCGAAATCTTGTGCAGCTTGCGCTACCGCTCCTGCGTTTTTGCGGGTCAGAGCGGCCGTGCGTTCGAATCCAAAAAGTTGGTGCGAATGAGGTTGCGCGGCTTCTATGACTCCATCAGAAGCGAAGAGCAGCCGATAGCCGGTTGGTAGATTGTCTGTGACTTCCTCGTATTCGGTATCCGGAGCGAGCCCGAGCGGCAGTTCCGGTAAAGATGCAAGCTCAGTACCGTTCATATAGGGCGCAGGATTGCCAGCGTTCGCCCATGTAAGAGTTCCATTTGAGCCGAGCAAGGCAGCGCAGCACGTGGCGAAGCCCTCGATGTGCCCGTACAGCGTGCGGTTCAGCGTCTGCAGCACGGCTCCGGGGTCACGACGGCTTTCGGTCCGAAGCGCGCCCACGATCACTGAAACGGTCATTGCAGCGCGCAGACCCTTCCCACTTACGTCTCCGAATACAACAAGCAATGAGCCGTCCGCATTTGGTGAGAGATAGTAGAAGTCTCCGCCTACATCGCTGGCCGGCAAATAGGCGATCTCAACACGAAATCCAGGCGTAGCAACGGCGGAGCTATCCAGCAACATCTGTTGCACAGTTCCAGCCGCCTGCAACTCGCTGGTGATTACGCCACGCTCTCGTGCGATGCGCATTGTGCGCAAGACGAGCACCAGCAAGAGTGTAAGGCACAAAAACATACGTGACACTTCGAACCACTTGATGGAGAACGTTGTAACTGGAATGGGAGCCAGGTGAAGATCCGGCGAGAGGTGCATGCCGTGAAGGAGGGAAGTTATCGAGAGGCTGCCCTCGACCAGTAATGGAATGGCGAGCAGAGCGGCCTCACGGCTGCGGCGCGCGAGCCCAACACAGAAGGTGAACACACCGAGCACCAGAATGGGTAGGTCAGCAGCGAGGTCGAAGAGCGTTACCACGATGGTATGGAGCGTCGTTGAATTGTGATGCCCATTCATGGCGGAAACCGAGGTTAGCCAAAGGAACAGGCAACTCACTCCCGTAAACCAGTACAGCATCTTCAGGGTAGATGTTCGCCTGACAGCCAGCATGACCCGGACCAACTCCACAAGCAGGATGTTCGCCATTGGCAGAACGCAAGGGAGGAGCGCGAGCTGTGGAGTAAGCTGCAGACCCGCAGCATTGCTCCACGTCAACAGCCCATCACAAACAAGGAAGACAGCCAACAAAGCAACCAGGGTGATGTATTCACGTGCCGCGCGGATTCCTAGCGCTAACGACAGCGCTAGCAGCAGCACAAAGAACTCGACCACGATCTGCACCCCATTGGAGGTGAAGTTCCGGAACGCCAATAGGGATCTTTCAGTGCCGATCACAGAGGCTGGGCCGAGCACAAGAATGGTGTCCGACCCAAATGGCAGAACCTGGGACGGGCCAGCATCTGTTCGAATCGCGATTGTGAGCTTACCGTCTCCAACAGCTTCGTCCGGGATGATCAACATTCTACGGAAGCCGATCATTCTGCCTTGGCCGGGCCCCAGCTTTCCCCAGTCGTCCACCATCTTGCCATTGACAAACACCTGCTCCGGGCTGCGGAAGTCCAGAAGATACATGGCGAGATTGTGCGAGTCTGCAGGGACGCGCAGGCGAGCGCGGTACCAGATCCGTTGAAAGGGCTTACGCGTGAGCTCAGCGTCTGACTTACCTGCCTGCGGTACGGACCAGTTGCTGTCATCCAGATCAGGATCCGCAAAGTGCGGGTTGTCGCCGGCGAACACCCGCCAGGTTAGTGAAAGCACGGTCTCTTTTACTGTTGTTGGTGCAACAGAACTCCCGTTATCCCCTTTCCCGTGGGTATCCAAGCCCGATAGTTGCGCTGAAGCATGAACGCCGAAGCTCAGCGCTCCGCCGAGCAGCAGAAATGTGACCGTCGAAATTGCAGGAAGTATCCGACGCACCACGAAAAGCATTCCTGGGAGTGCTACCTTGCGCAGCGACATAGATGCGGGTTGACCGTGCCCTATGGTACGCGATCACAAGACAGAAGCGTTCGCGTGAGGTCAGGCGCCACATGAGGCTGCGACAGCTCGTGTTCGGTCAACCTTGTACTGGAAGCCAATATCGTGGACACACGGGGCGACCAACTAGGCAACTGTTCCGAATCGATCACTGCAAAGATAGGGATAAAAAGGGCGCCTCTCGTCTTTGCGCCCCCGATGGTCGCCCATTCGGAAGTGGCTGTGGACCAGTCCTGCGAAGTCGTCGGCCCAGCAGTAATCAACGGTGACTTTACGTTCAAAGCAGCCTCCGCGGTTCTCGCAAACGGAGATTAATGAGAGGCCTAATAACTGAGAATGCCTTTCGTACAACCATTGGCCCCTCCCGTTCTCGAAACTAGTTCTCGAATGCTACTTTTGCTTTGTGCCTACGGCGACGGGTTTCAAGAAGAAAAGGCCTGCCAAGAAAGCCATCGCCGGCAATCCTCAGGACCGAAGCTTTCTGATCGGTTACGCACGCGTCTCGACGCAGGACCAGAACCTGGAATTGCAAACGGAGGCTCTTCAGAAGGCCGGCTGTAAGAAGATTTCGAGGACAGGATGAGCGGAACACGAGTGGAGCGCCCGGGTTTGGCTCAGGCGAGGGAAAGTCTTCGAGGAGGTGACACTCTTGTGGTCTGGAAACTTGACCGGCTTGGCCGCAGAGTCAAGCATCTGGTCGGTCTGGTCGGCGAGCTTCAGCAGCAGGGAATCCAGTTCAAAAGCCTGACCGATTCAATCGACACCGGAACACCATCAGGGCGGTTCTTCTTCCATGTCATGGCCAGTCTGGCTGAGATGGAAAGAGAACTGATGGTAGAGCGTACTCGCGCCGGCCATAATGTCGCACGCCAACTCGACCGTAAGGGCGGTCGTAAGCGGCAGATGACCGAGAGTAAAGTGAAAGCGGGCAAAGAAGCTGCTCGCCAACGGTGTTCCAGCACGCGACGTGGCCAGCAACCTTGGGGTTTCCGTTCCTACATTATATAGATGGGTGCCCGCGTCGACGCATCCGTAGAGCCTTCCGACCCGTTACTGACGATTATGCGACTTGTCGGTACCAATCCGGCGTCGGTGAGCGCATTGGCGATGATGCGCTCGTTAACAACCCGCGCTCGTCGGCCAACATAAAGAAGGAATAAAAGCGTGTTTCCGCGAGCTGTGATTTGCCTACTAGGGTACGGATCTTTGATCGAAAGCGGCGCGTGCCCGCTCTACCTGTTCCAGGTGCCGCTCTGCCCACATCCAGACTCCGCAAAATGCGGCTCCCAGGCTGAGACCCAATTCGGTCAGCTTGTACTCGACCTTGGGTGGTACGACCGGGTGGACTGTGCGTGCGATGAGGCCTTCACGTTCCATCAAGCGAAGGGTTTGTGTGAGCATCTTGTAACTGATCCCCGGCACGTTTTCGCTAAGCCGCGTAAACCGCAACTCTCCTTGTTCAGTAAGGACTTCGAGGATCAGCATCGTCCACTTATCGGCTACACGGCCGATCAACTCATTGACTAGAGCCTCTACTCGGGGGTCAGTGGACTCCTGGACGTCACAACTCTTGTATGCCTGGAGCGAGGCAATTTGCTCTTTCGACACCTTTATCTTGCCCACGATTACACTCCCTTTGGTGCATATTGAACATTAAAGTGCCTTCTTTCCAAAAGAGAGTGGCATACCTATAGTGACACACAGAGTCAATTCCGCTTAGAGCGGAGCCCTCTGGAGGCGGACCATTCCATTCTTCCATCGCGCGGAACGGCTGCACGGCCTGCTGCTCTGCGGAGCCTACAGCTGGCTTCTTCTAAGCGGTCTTTTGCATCTTGGAATCGATGTGGTGTCACAGTACCTTCGTGGCAAGCGTGTTCCAAGTCCCGCGACCACTCTTTACTACGGCCTTAACAGCTCCTACGCCGTGAGCCAGATCTTATTTGCGGCGCTGGCCCTTTTTGCCATCCGGCAGGGCCTGACGGCAATGGGCCACTGGTCTGGGCTTGCGCTCGGTCTTCTGGCGGCTTGTGCGTGGTTGTTCTCAGCTTACGTCCCTTGGTTACCCTCGGCCACGAATGACCATGGCCCTCTTTGCACCGCTCCTTGTCGGCGTCGCGATAACAGGCTTCTCGCTCCGATAGACAACCCATTCCCAAAAGCACCAGGAAACTCCATGAAACTCGAAGGAAGAACGATTCTGATCACCGGAGGTACCAGCGGCATTGGCTTCGAAATTGCCAAGCAGCTGCTTGCGCGTGGAAACACAGTCATCATCACAGGCCGCGACCAACGAAAGCTGAAAGAAGCAGAAACTGCTTTGCCTGGTATTCCCACGTTTCGAAGCGACGCAAGCAAGCCCGAGGACATTAGATCGTTGCTGCAACGGGTCACGGCAGAATTCCCTGACTGTGACACCCTGATCAATAATGCAGGCATCATGCGGAACCTCAACATGAATGATTCGCGTTCGCTGACGGACGTTACACGAGAACTCGACATCAACCTGAACGGACCGGTGCAGATGGTGCAGGAGTTTCTTCCACACTTTAAGAGCAGGCCAAATGCCCTGATTGTGAATGTGTCGTCGGGACTGGCGTTCATTCCGTTCCCATCTTCCCCGATCTACAGCGCAGCAAAGACCGGCCTTCATGCCTTCACCCGGTGCCTTCGCGTTCAGCTTAAAGGTTCGAATGTTGCGGTAGTCGAGCTTGCTCCTCCAGGGGTGGAGACGAAGCTATTCCGCGGTGAAATCGAGGCGGAGATGAAGGAACAGAAAGGAATGGCAGTTGATTTTTGGTTGCAAAGGCGATCGCCGGGATCGAAGCCGGCAAGACAGAAGTTCGCCCCGGCATCAGCAATGTTCTCTACCTGATGAGTCGTTTGGTGCGTAGTGCGAGTTGATCGAGCGGCAACTGCGCTTCCATCTAAGAATCCGGGAAAGACTCATCCATGTCGGTCATGCTGGGATTAGCCGTTCAGTCCGACGCTGGAACTCCCTCGGCGAAAACCCCATAGCCTTGGTGAACGCCTTACTGAATGCGCTGGAAGACTGAAAGCCAATGGCCAACGCAACCTCTCCGATGGAGCGTGTGCCGCGCCGCAATTCATCCCTCGCCAGCGCCATCCTCCAGCGCAAAAGATAATCAATCGGGCCGATCCCCACGACCTTGCGAAAATGCGTAGCAAAGGTGGACCGCGAGACGCCACAGAGCCGTGCCAAACTGGCGACAGTCCAGCCGTGAGCAACATCCCCGTGTATTGCAGTAAGAGCCCGTGCAGTTATGGAATCAGCAAGACCAGCGAGAAGACCTGTGTGTTCTCGATCATCTCTTAAAGTCTCTTGACGAAGGAGTTCTATGAGAATCACTTCCACAAGACGAGTGATAAGGAACCTACTTGCCGGCCCCGGGTTTTCAGATTCAGTCTCATTCAGCTTCAACAAGGATCTAAGGCGCCACGAGGAGGTGTCGTCACTGGCAACGTGAATCAACGACGGCAGCAGGCCCGTCAACAGCTGTTCGTTCGTCGTATCGAACGCAAACCTGCCACCCCGCAGTTTCGCAATAGGACCGGAGCCACCGCCGAGCGTGAGTACCGGGTCGTTCGTCCTTGCAACGATCGTCTCGCTGTCTTCGGGCTCAATGGATGAGTCCGAAGTGAGCGCGAATGGCGTGGTCGTGCGAATGAGCACAAAGTCCCCCGATTTCAAGTGCAGGGGTTTGGCATCCGCGCGAACCAGCTGACACTCACCGACTTCGACCCAGCAGAAGAGCACATCATCTCTCTGACGAAAGGAAACTCCCCACTGACCAGCAGCGCGGATGCCAGCGGTCAACATGGCGCGTGGTCGAAGGAGCGTGATCAAGTCTAGAAAAGGATCCATTGAAGATTGGACGAGAGATAAACAGTTCCGGGTTCAACGTTATCGACCACGTGCAGGTATTTCCCTAGTCTTGGTTTAGACCCGAGGAGGCAGTGCGCTGATGCCTGACAAACAAATGGGGACGAACAAGGGAGATGAACGAATGACGAAAAATGCTGTTGAACAAACATGGAAATCTTATCTCGAAGCCTATGGCAACGTCTCAACCGATGAGCGTAACCGTCTGCTACGGGAATGTGTGAGTGACGATGTTGTCTCCACAAACCCGGGTGAAGAAACCCGAGGCTTCGAAAGTCTCGCAGCGCACGTTGAACAGTTTCAGCAACGGCTCCCCGGGGCGTACTTCAAGATCAACAAGCTGCTCTTCCACCACGGACAGGTTCTGTCAGAGTGGACGTTATATAAGAGCGACGATACCCCGTTGAGGACTGCGAACACCTATGGGCGGTTCGATGACCAAGGGCGCCTTAATGAACTGATTGGCTTCTACTAGAGAAACCTAACCTTCTGAACGGATTCTTGATCGCACGCTGTTTCGAACTGCTGTCGGAGAGCGGTAAACGTGCAAGCCGCTGCCTACCGGCGGCTTGCGCCGTCGAGCCAGGAAACACTTGAAAAGGTAATCATGATGGAAATAGCGCGTTGGCTGGTAGCCTTCATGGCGTTCGTGACCGCCATAGGAGGTCTCATGGCTGACTACTTCATACCGTCCTCGGGAGCACAACATATATAGAATCCCAGATGGCCGCCTCATGCCAAGTTTGACAATGCACAAAGCATCTTGATGGTGCTCAGTCTCGGTGTGCTGGCGAATCGTGAGAAAGGCAGCTTCAGGTTGCGGCTTTGGCTCTGTTGCTCCTCACGACCTTCGCAGGACTTGCGCCCGCCTATGTCATCAGGCGGGCGGGGAGCTCGAACAGATACAGTTCCTGCGCGCTGGCCTGCCCGATCTTTTGTATCAGTTGGATTGTTAGTGTAGCGCAGTGAGTTTTGCATATATCGCCGCCATCGAGGGTGTGGGGAAGTGGAAAGCGTACTTTGCTTTCCACTTCTCCATACCCTGTCTTGAGGTCGTGGTGCCACGTCTCTGGCGCTGGCGAGCGGTAGCCGAGCGAAGAGTGTGGCCGG
>CAXTGN010000090.1:8138-12949 GCA_964243455.1 uncultured Acidobacteriaceae bacterium | reverse complement strand
GGTGGATGCGGGGCTGGGGACGGCGAGCGATGCGGCGCTGGCGATGGAGATGGGCTTCGACGCGGTGCTGTTGAATACGGCGATGGCAGGGTCGAAGAACCCGGTGCTGATGTCGTCGGCGATGCGCAAGGGGACCGAGGCGGGGCGTGAGGCGTTTCTGGCGGGGCGCATGCCGAAGAAGCTGTATGCGACGGCGAGCTCGCCGGTGGAAGGGATTTCTCCGTAGAGTGGTGCGCCTGCCGCTTGTGCGTGGCTGACGGCGGAAGCAAGCGCAAAGGGGATTTCCCTTCGGGGATGACAAAGAAAGACCGCAGATCCCTTCGGGAATGACAACAAAGCAGCCGTGATTCCCTTCGGGAATGGCAACTGAGGGAAGACCTCAAAATGGGGGGTTCCGGAGGGTGTCGATTCTTTGCGCGATGGTGTCGGTCTGGTCATCCGGCTGGTGCGCCTTGGCGAGCGCCAATGCGCTTGCAAATGTTTTCTCGGCAGCTTCTTTCTGGTGGAGGCTTAAGAAAAGGCCTCCGATCTCTGCCTGGAGGGCGGCGTCGTTGGGCGCCATGGCTTCGGCGGCTTTCGCCTCCTGGATGGCCTCAGCGACCCGTCCCTGCCGAAGCAGCGTGGGGACCTGGCTGAAGTGGGACTGGGCGGCGAGTAGCGGTATGTTGTAGGTTCCCTCGTAGACCAGGACCGAGTTGCCGATCATGGTCTTGGGGTGGCCGAGCTGGAATTGCTGGTAGGGATTCATGTCGCCGGGACCCCAGGTGCCGCCCGAGGTCTCCGACGCTCCCAGCAGCAGAACACCTGAGAGTGTCGGGGGCAGAACTGTCTGCGGCGAGCCAGCCCACATGCCGAGACCGCTGGGCAGGAGCTTGCAGGGAATGCCGTAGCCCAGCGGCTGCGGCGTGGGCTGGCTGTAGGCGACCCAGCAGTCCTTGATACCGGCGGCCCCAAGCCAGGCGCTTTCTTCCTTGAGCTGTTGTCCCCAGTCCACGTTGGAGTCGCTCAGGGAGCGGTAGGTCCGGTTGGGTCCGCCGAACATCTCGTTGGCGTAGGGCAGATAGTCCGGGTACGCATGCAGCGAAGAGACGACCTGGAAAAGCAGGAGAGCGGCTACAGCGTACGCCGCGGGGTGAGACATGCGGGCCAGCAGCCATGCCGTGGTGCCTGCGAGCACCGCGGCGAAAGGGTAAATCGGCAACACGTGGCGCACGCCGATGTCGAGCCTGGAGGTCATGCTGGCGCCGAGGATCATGACCACCGGGATCAGCAGAAAGACGTAGGTTCTTCGATAAGCAAAGCGCTCTCGCAGCATCACGAGCGGAGCCAGCAGGACGAGTACCAGCAGGGTGAAGGTGGACTTCACGATCAGGGCGGAAGGGAAGTAGGAGGGTACGCCGGTCGGGTAGACGTCGCCGAAGAGAAAGGCCGGATGACGCATCTGGTCGATAGGCAGCTTGGTCCATCCGTAGAGGTAGGCCTCCGGCACCAGGTGCCATCGCGCTATCTGCATGACCAGACCGGTCTCGAAGGGGCTGTGCAGTTGCGCCGCAAAGGCCGCGAGCGGCGGAATGATGAGCGCGCCGCTGCCCGAGGGCCGCGCGGCGTAGCGAAACCCGTAGAACGCCCAAAGGATGACGTAGCCCATCAAGGCGGCGGCGGCGACGCCTCCCAATAGATGCGTCGCCCGGCGGCTGTTCCAGGCGGGCAGAGCTTCGGTGAGCGCCAACACCAAAAGGATGGGAAGGACGATGATGCCGCTCATCTTGCTGACGAGCGCGAGGCCGCAGGCCAGACCGACGACGAGGAGCCGCTGCAACCCGGGCGCCTGCACATAGCGCCAGAAGGCGTACACGGTGGCGAAGATCATGGTGGCCACGCCCATGTCGGTCGTGACCAGGGCGCCGTGGGCCAGCACGGTCGGCTCAAAGCAGAAAAGGCTCAGCGCCAGCAGGCCCGGCAGCGGGCCAAACATCTCGTAGGTTGCAAGGAAAACGAGCAGGCCGAGAAGCAGCGGGAAGACAATCACGGCCGTTCGGGCGCGTCCGAGCAGCTGCTCCCCGTCGTTCATACCCAGCAGCTGAGCGCCTCCGATGTACTCTTCGGCCATGAACAGCGGATTGGGCGGATGCGGCTGCTGGAGGTGCATGCCCAGCAGGGGTGCAGCCGCGACCAGCTTGACCAGGGGCGGATGCTCCGGGTTCACCCCGAAGTCGTGCATCGTCCAGTGCTCGTAGCCCGCGTAAAGGTGGGCCGCCTCATCCACCGTTCTGGATTGGTGGCGCACTGAAAGCAGAAGCTCGCCTGCGAGGGCCACAAGCAACAGCGCCGCTGCCACCAGGGACAGGGGGGAACGGGAAAGACGATCGATCTTTCTGGGGAACATGATTTCTCCGGTTCCGTCGCAAAAAAGCTAGTGAACTGGGTAGCGATGCTAATGCAAGGTCAGGGAAAGACTTAGGGTATGCCGCCTATCGCCGTCGTCGCCCGGGGACGAGCAGCATCTTCCTTTGGCAGAGCGTACCGAGAGAGACGGCGTGGCAGGTAGAATTGGCCGGGTCCGTGTCAGGAGAGAGCGGATCCCTGTAGGGAAGGGGTGTGACGGATGAAGAGTTCTCGTTTTGTGGCGTCCGTGCTGGCCTTTGCGTTGGGTGTGGTTGGGGAAGGGTCTGCCGGGGCGAAGACGCACAAGGCGGTGAGCGGGAAGCGGTTCGACACAGCGGCCCGGGCCGCTTTGGCCGCGATGAAGGTGCGGGCGGCCGCACTGAAGATTCAAGGGGTCGCAGTGGTGGCGTTTGCGCCCGGCGATTCGATCGAGAGCTGGATGTCGGAGATGGCGGTGGTGGGGCATATGACCGACCACACAAACGGGGAGAAGGGCAACAACCTGCTGGCGATCGCGTATGCCAAAGCTTCGGAGATGGCGAACACGCTGAAGGACAGCGGGACCTCCGGCCAGCTGCCCATGACGGGCGAGTTTGGGTGGGAAGGCGGGACCATGGCGCGGGTGCCGAACGGCTACATCGTCGTTGCGTTCAGCGGCGGGCGATCGGAGGACGATGTGGCGACGTCGAAGGCGGGCCTGGCGGTTCTGGAGGGGCGGCTCTAGCGATGGAGCGGCCCGCACGATGCGACGGTGCCTGCAGAAGGGGGATCTCGTTGGAGATCCCCCTTGTACAAGCTCTGTAGTCTTATTGGTTCCAGCAACGCTGGCGATCTAGGCCTGATCTCCGCTGTTGTATATGCCGTCAATCTGCTGCTTGTACTTTTCGACGATGACGCGGCGTTTCAGCTTCAGGCTGGGTGTGAGTTCGCCTTCTTCGACGCTCCACTCATCGGGCACAACGATGACCTTTTTGATGGTTTCGAAGTGCGCCAGGCTGCCGTTCACCTTTTCGGCGATGCCCTGGTAGAGCTTTTGGACCTTGGGATCCTTGACCAGCTCCGGCCGGCCGCTGACGGCTACGCCGTTCTGCTTGGCCCACCCTTCCAAGGCTTTGAAATTGGGGGAGATGAGGACGCTGACGAACTTGCGGTTGTCCCCGACCAGGGCAGCCTGCTCGACCAGACCATCGGACTTGAGCTTGCTTTCCACCGGCTGCGGCGCGATGTACTTGCCGCCTGAGGTCTTCATCAACTCCTTTTTGCGGTCGGTGATGGTGAGGAAGCCATCCTCCATTTTCCCAATGTCGCCGGTCTTGAACCAGCCGTCTTCGGTAAACTCCTTTTTGGTCGCTTGCTCGTTTTGCCAGTAGCTGGAAAAGACCGAAGAGCCACGCACTTCCAGTTCGCCATCCGGGGCCAGGCGCGCTTCCAGGTTGGGGATGACTTTGCCCACCGTATTGGGACGGAACGCCTCAAAGGTGCTGCGCGAGATGACGGGCGAGACCTCGGTCAAACCGTAGCCTTCGACGATGCGGATGCCTGCGCTGAGGAACCAGTCGGTGGTTTCTTTGCCCAGGGGGGCGCCGCCGGAGATGTACAGCTTCACCTGGCCGCCAAAGGCCTCCTTGACCTTGCCGAAGACGAGGTAGTTGGCGATTTTCCATCCCATGGAGCCGGGCGTCTTTCCCTCCGCAACTTCATCCTTGTGCGCGGCGCCCTGGCCCAGTGCCCAGTGGAGCACTTTGGCCTGAAATCCTTTCGCGCGCCCAACGACGGCCTGCCGCACCTTCTCAAACACGCGAGGGACAGCAAGGAAGATCGTCGGCCGCACTGCTTTCATGGCGTTCGGAAGATCGTCGAACTTGGGAAGGTAGGAGATGGTGCACCCATGCGCATACATCGCGTAGTCGAGATGGCGCGCCAGCGCATGGCTCAGCGGGAGAAAGGAGAGCGAGCTGTCCCCCTTGACGATGCCCAGCCCGTCCGTCGAATGCTGCAGGTTGGAGGCCATGTTGTTGTGCGTGAGGGTCACGCCCTTGGGATCGCCGGTGGTGCCGGAGGTGTAGATGATGGAGGCAAGATCCTCGGGTTTGACCGACTTCATCAGCGCTTCGAAATCCTGGTCGCGTTCTTCCAGCTCCGGCGCGCGCTTCATGATGGTCGAGAGAGGCTCGGCGCCCGTGTACTGGCCCTCATCCCAGACCACAACGTGCTCGATGGTCGTGATCCTGTCGGCGCCTTTGAGCAGCTTGTCGAACTGATCCTTGCTCGACATGAAAATGGCTTTCGCGCCAGAGTCGTTGAGGATGTAGACCATCTGCTCCGGGGTCAGCGTCTGGTAAAGCGGAACGTCGGCCGCGCCGATGGCCAGCACGGCGAAGTCAATCACCGGCCACTCCCAGCGATTCTCGCCAACCAGAGCTACA
>CAXTGN010000090.1:0-8128 GCA_964243455.1 uncultured Acidobacteriaceae bacterium | reverse complement strand
ACCCTCCTTGTATTGGGCAACAGTTTCCTCGCCGCGTGCAGCCACGCGCGCAAACACATCGTTCAGTGTTGAAAGCTCCAGCATCGTGCTCCTTACCAGGCAATCCTGTCACGCAGGTTCTTGCATGCTCACGGTTTGGATGCATTGTTCGCCTACGGCTTATGCCTTGGCAAGGCAAGAGCGTAGTCCCAGTTGCGGATTACTGCCCCGGAGCTCCGCCCGGGGCCGCTCCCGCGGTCGAGGCTGTTCTGGGGAAGTACCCGGCCCTGGTGCGCACCTGGAGCTTGCCGAAGCCCTTGCCCTTGGCCTCCACATGCACCTGCCGGTAGCCTCCCTGGGCGGGAGGCTTGGTGCTGCGGTACTCGATGGTGTACTGCTGCCGGATATCCTGTGCCACGGCCTGCGTGATGCCGTCCACTTCCTTCAAGGCATGGGGAAAGTACGCCTGACCGCCCGTCTGCTGGGCGAGTTCAGTCAGCACCTGCCTGGAGTGACGGACCTCGCTGCGCACTGTGTCCTCGCCGAAGAGGAGCCCGATGCAGTAAATGGCGGGGCCGTCCAGATCCTGAACACGCCGAATGGCCTGCTCGAGCGTGGCGCTGGACGCGTTGTCATCGCCGTCGGTGACCACAAGCAGGACCTGTTTGGGGCGTTTGGCGTTTTTAGACAGGTAATCCGCCGAGGCGATGACGGCGTCGTACAGCGCTGTTCCGCCGCTCGATTTGATGTAGCTCAGTCCCTGCTGGAGTTTTCGGATATCTGCCGTGAAGTCCTGGTCGATATAGGCTTCCGAGCTGAAGTCGACGAGAAACGCCTCGTCTTCCCGGTTGGACAGACGCACCAGGTCCAGTGAAGCCGCATCCACGGCTGCCCGCTTGTCATACATGGAACCCGAACTGTCGATGAGGATGCCAAGCGACACGGGCAGGTCCTCGTGCCGGAAACCGAGAATGGTCTGGGGCACGCCGTCCTCGTAGACGCGGAACGCATCCTTGGGCAGGTCTTCGACCTCGCGCCCTGAGCCGTCGAACACGGACGCGTCCAGTCGTACCTCATTGGCTTCCGCGCGCAGGGTGTAGCGCCCGCCCTGCTGCGACACGACACCGGAGCCGGCCTGACCCGGCTGGCTGCCTGAACTGCCTGAAGTCTGGCCGCCGCTGCTGCCTGGCTGAGGTCTTGGCAACGGTTCTGTCGGGTCGGGGGAGGGAACCGGATCGCTATCTACCGCTGGTGGCACCTGGGGGCTTGCGGAAGGAACGCTCGCTGGAGCTGGTGGGCTTGCCGAAGGTGCACTCTGTCCCCTTGCTCCCAATGACATCGCGGCGCAGACAACAACCGTCGCAGCAAACCTGTCCCAAAAACCCCTACTGCGACGGTGCATAGTACCCCTCACGATTATGCACCGTCAGCTCTGGCAGACCAGGCGGCGGCATCAATCGCACATTCAACTTTCGCCACTGGCCATTGCGGCGGCGGTCGGTGGGAGTGTACCCGATGACGTATTCATTGCGCAGTTCTTCGCTGATCCGCTGTGCAATATCACTGAGGTCCTGGATGTCGTGCACCACAAACAGCCTCCCCCCGGTGGTCTCGGCGATTTCGTGCAGCAACTGCGGCCCATTCTGTTCTTCCACAGTGGGCGCGTAGGCGTCAAAGATGCCCACCGAGTAGACCTGCACTTCGCTCTCGCGCACCAGGCGGTTCAGCTCGCCCTGCGTGTACCGGCTGCGGTTGTCGCCGCCATCGGACACCACCAGCAGCGCCTTGCGCGCATACTTCGAGTCGCGGAGCTTGTTCACGCCCAGGTACATGGCGTCGATCAGCGCTGTCCGGTTTTCCGGGCGCAGCATCACCATCCGGGCTTCCACATCCTCTACATCGGAGGTGTAGTCCACCAGGACGGCCGGCCGGTCATTGAACCCGATGACGAAGAACTCGTCCTGCGGATTGCAGGTGTGCAGAAATTCGCTGAGCGCCTTACGCGCCCGGACGAACTTCGACTGCATACTTCCGCTCAGGTCGAAGATGATGCCGATGGAGAGCGGCGCGTCTTCCGTGGCAAAACTCTTGATGGTCTGGGGTGAGTTGCTGTCGAAGAGCTGGAAGTTCGTCCGCTCCAGCCCGGTCACCAGGCGATTCTGCGGATCGGTGACGGTCAGGGGCACAAGCACCAGGTCAGCGTTCACCTGAATGGTCTTGCCCTGCGACGAGGTGGCCTTGGAAGCAACATCCGTGCCACTCACAACGGGCTTGGCGTCTTTGGGCGCAGCGGGCGCGGGAGCCGCCGTGTGCACGGTGTCGAGTGGATTTTCCTGCGCCCGGGCCAGGACACCACCCACCGCCAGCACCCAGCAGACCAGGACCTTGCACCAACCGCTACTGACTTGAACGCTCATTGGCCCTCCACTCACCCTCACCGTGGCGGAACTACCTCGCTTTGCGTGCAACCTAGACTACCGTAGCGCCTCTTCGCCGTCTATTCCCTATCCGTCAGGGCGGAGCGCCGCCGCAGTTTGCCGCAATCCGGGGCGTCGTTTGCCTCGAATTCGCGGCGGAGGCTTGCGTGAGAGCACAATCTCCTTCACTCCGTACAATGGACCCAATGGCCCGCCTGTATCCCTTTCGCGCCCTCCGCTACGACACCCAACGCGTCAACATGGCCGACGTTGTGACCCAGCCTTACGACAAGATCACCCCGGAGATGCAGGCGCGCTACTACGCCCAAAGCCCCTATAACCTGATCCGCATCGTGCTCGGCAAGCGTGAACCCACCGACACCGACGAGCACAACGTCTACACGCGCGCCGCGGACACGTACCATGCCTGGCGCGAGGAAGGCATCCTCCGCGAGGAGGCCGAGCCCGCCCTGTACGGCTACTCCCAGACCTATACCGTCCCCGGTGGCGCCGCGGACGGGGAACACGCGGAGGTGCGCGAGCGGCGCGGCTTTATCGCTCTTGGCCACCTCTATGACTACGCCGAGCACGTGGTCTATCGTCACGAACAGACCTTTCCCAAGCACAAATCCGATCGCCTTGCCCTGTTCAAGGCGATCCGCGCCTACCCGGAGCAGATTTACATGCTCTACTCCGACCCGACGTTTACCGCCGAGCACCTGATCTTCGACTCCCCGAGGGGCGAGCCACGCCCCGCCGACCTCGAGATTATCGATGAGTACAACGTGGTTCACCGCGTGTGGAAACTCGCCGACCCCGTTCTTATCGGCAGGATTTTGGAAAGCATGAGCGATAAGAAGCTCATCATCGCCGACGGTCACCATCGCTACGAGACCTCGACCGGCTACATGCACGAGCGGGCACAGCAACTTGGCCTCGAAGCTGCCCCGGCCGCCGGTGGCCCCTTAGCTGATTCCTTCTCCGACCTGGAGCCCCAAAGGGAAAGCCAGACGCAGCCAGCCGCGGCTGAAGGCGCGAGCCTGCCCACTCCGCCCTTTCCGGAAGCCGCGATGATGATGACCTTCGTCAACATGGATGCCCCCGGCATCACGATCCTGCCCACTCACCGCGTCGTCTTCGGCCTGCACCACTTCAACGGCCGCCAGTTTGCGGGGGAGGCTGAACGCTTCTTCCATGTCGAAGAGATTCCGAACACCCCGGACGGCCACTACCCCGGCGAAGGAAGTCTGCTAAAGCGCCTCCACGACACGCCCGGGGTTGCGTTCATCGCCGCCACCCGCGACGGCGACTTCCTGCTCACCTCCAAACCGGCAGCCGCCGAGCAGCTGAGCAACCTGAGTCCCCGCCAGGCGCAACTGGATGTCGTGCAGCTGCACAAGCTCGTCCTCGACCAGATCCTGCACCTGAATGAAGACGCTGTCCGCACCGGCAACCACGTGCGCTACATCCGCGAGGCCCATGACGCGCTGCAGCAGGTCGGCTCCGGCAACGCGGACATCGCTTTTCTCATCAAGCCGGTGAGCCTCCAGCAGATGAAGGACATTTCCCTCAACCTGGAAGTGATGCCCCAGAAGTCCACGGACTTCTACCCCAAGCTCTTGAGCGGGCTGGCGATGTATGCGCTAGATTAATGGCAACGACGTGATCGTGACGATCGCCGATCGGAAATTTTTCATGGCAACGGCACCGGTTTTGCTTTCTATCGACGACTACCTCCGGACCGTTTACAAGCCGGATGTTCATTTTGTTGAAGGCCACATCGAGGAGCGCAACCTGGGGGAGTTCGAGCACGCTACGTTTCAGAGTGCCATCGCCGGCTGGTTCTGGCCGCGTCGTAGCGAATGGGCCATACACCCCGTCGTGGAGCAGCGGATGAGGGTGGATGCGAACCGTGTTCGGATCTGCGACGTAGCCGTTTTGAGCGCCAGCGCCCCGCGCGAAAGCGTCACGGTAACGCCACCCCTGATCTGCATCGAAATTCTCTCACCGGAGGATCGCCTGCCTCGCGCAAAGCAGGTCTTGTCGGACTACCTCACCATGGGCGTCCCGAACATCTGGCTCATCGATCCACTCCGCCGTGCCGCCTGGACCTTAGACACCGCCGGCCTGCACGAGGCCGACCCGACCCGCCTCATCGTCCCAGGTACCCCGATTCTTCTGGACCTGACCGAAGGCTTTGCCGCCCTGGATTAAGGTTGGGCGCCCGAATCGAAAGCGGCGGGCTCGCCTCGGGGAAAGCCCGTCGCTAGAGATGTACTGCGGTGAAAATCAGGCCTGCAGGATCCTATGATCCTCACACACGCCACAAGCCTCGCACACGCCACAAGCCATGCAGCAGCGTTTACGACTTTAACGCGGCAACACCGGCTTCGGCGACGGCCTGGTCCTGCTTGCCGGATCCGCCTGAGACGCCGATGGCGCCAATGACCGTGTCGCCCTTTTTGATGGGGATGCCGCCGGCGAAGATCATGACTTTGCCGTCATTGGAGGCGTGAATGCCGAAGAACTGATCGCCGGACTGGGAGTTTTCGCCGAGGTCCTTCGTGCTGATGTTGAAGGCACGCGAGGTCCAGGCCTTTTTCTGGGCGATGTCGACCGAACCGAGCCAGGCGTCCGCCATGCGCTCGAACGCGAGCAGGTAGCCGCCCGCGCAGACAACGGCGATGTTCATGGGCTGACCGATGGAGACGGCCTTCTGCGTCGCGGCAGCGAGGATGCGACGGGCATCTTCCAGGTCGAGAGATTCGTGCGTGGTGCTCATGGGAACTCCTTGGGCGTGGTCGCCCCAGAGCTTGGATGCGTGTTGGCGTTTTGCGATTGCTGGGATGGCGGTTCGCGGTGGCTGGTGTGGTTGCCCTGCGAGGTTTTGCGGCTCTTACAGCATTTACTGCAGCCCCGGGCGCGTCATCCTGAGCAACGCGAAGGACCTCGGTGTTGCTCAGGCAGCCATTCCGCTCCTGGCAGAATATGGAGGTCCTTCGTTGCACTCAGGATGACAGCCTCGCTCTGCGCCTGCAAGTTACGTCTTCAGGTGAGGTGGATGTAGGTGGCGTAGACGTTGTCTTCGATGGCGAAGAAGGGACGGAGGTGGAGGTCGCCCGTGGGCCGGGGGACGCGCCATTGTGTGGGACTGGAGCGTTCGGCGCCCAGGAGCTGGTTGGCCGCGGCGAGGGGGGAGGACCTCAGGGGAAGGAGGACCAGGGGACCCCAGCAGAGCGCCGCAAGCGCGGATGGGGTACTGCTGTCGGCCGGGAACGGCTCCAGTCGCAGCCTGGCGGGCAGGTGCAGCTCGATGCGGTCGCCGTCGCGCCACAGCCGCGGCACGCTGGCGAAGCCCTTGTTGATGCGTAGGGGCTGAGGTACGCCGTTGAGGCTGAGCGAAGGCGCGGTGCACCAGGCCGGAATGCGAAGCCGAAGAGCAAAGGAGCAGGGGCGGTCGGTTTCCAGCTTGAGGCTGACGCGATCTGAGAGAGGGTAGTCGCCGGTCTGCGTCAGGCTCAGGCTGGTGCTTTCCGCCTGCCACCGGATCGTGGACGGGAGGTACAGGTTGACCCAGAGGCCGCCTTCGGGCTCCGGATCGAGGAGGTAGCTGTTGACGCCGTAGTCGGCGGCAACCTGCGTGTAGGTGCCAGCGCAGCAAGGCCAGCGGTGGGCGGAGTAGACGCGGCGCGCGTCCTCGTTCAGGTCCGCGTAGTAGAAGGTACGACCGTCCGGCTGCAGCGGCAGGGCGCCGAACATGCTGTTGTACAAGACGCGCTCCATCAGGTCGCCGTAGTGGCCGTCCCATGTCCATTGCAGCAGGTAGCGCGACAGCTTGAGCATGGCGTAGGTCCCGCAAGGTGTTTCGAAGGAGTTGTGCGTGGACGTAAGGCTGGCGAGGAGCGTGCCGGAGCCGGGTTTCTCGAAGAGTTCGTCGGGTGCCCATCCGCCCGTGGCGTAGCTTTGGGCCTCGATCATGCGACAGCCGTTGACGGCGGCGTCCAGGTGCACCTGGCTGCCCTCGACGAAGAAAGCCTGCATGGCCGAGCCGAGGGCATTGACGTGGCTGTAGCCGTGAAGGGAGCCGAGGATGTCTTGGTTGCGGGCGAGCGGGGCGAAGAAACTGTCGAGCAGGAAGCCTTGCGCCATGCGGCGGTACACGCTCCCGGCACCCGCCCCGTAGAGCAGATACAGGTTTTCAGGCAGGGTGTAGCTCTCGTCCCAGGTGTAGGAAAAGTCGCGCTCCTTGCGCCAGACAATATCCCGCTCCAGGGCGGCGGCTGGGAGATTGGAAAGGGCGCACTGACGCACCTTGTTCGCAATGGCCAGGGCATCGGGCGAACCGAGAAGCGTGTGCGCGTCCAGAAGCCCGATGTTCAGCTTGTCGAGGGTGTAGGCGGGGTAGCGCGTAGTGTCGAAGAAGTTGGGGGTGATGGCCTGGGCGAACAGCTGATGGAGGCGAAGAATGCGGTTCTGGGCTGCCGTGTCGCCCGCCGCTGCGGCGAAGCGGGCCATGGCAGAGGCCCACTGACCGAAACAGTGGCCGGGCGCCAGGCCGGCATCGCCCGTGTGCCAGTTGTACTCCGGGAGGTACCCATACCAGCCGCCGATATCCCGCCCGGGCGCGGGCTGGCCTCCCATGACGCGGAAAGGCTTGAGCAGCGCATCGTCGTCGAAGGTGGCGAGTACGGACTGGGCGTTGTCGGCCTGCTGCTTGGCCATGCCGCCGAGAATCCCCACCTGGTTGTAGGTCGGCGTACGCAGGAGCCTGCCGGGAGGTGTACCCACGCCCTGGGCCCCCAGGTGAGACGCTGCCGCGGTGCCGGCGATCAGATGGAGGAAGCTGCGGCGGTCCAGAGGCATGTGCGCCACTCTACCGGGCGGCGAATGGCCTGTCCAAAAATCGTGCATATTGTCGATCGGGGAGCTCTTAGAGCGGATTCGTTGACGGTGGAGGGCAGGCGGCCGGGGAAACCGCAGATTCCCTTCGGGAATGACAACAAGAGAGCATGTTGTGTAGGCGATTGCTACGTTGCTCTAGTCCTGCTTTTTGTGGCTTATCGCGTTGTTCACGTCGGGCCAGAACTCTTTTACGTAGAGCTCGGCGGTGTCGAGGATGACGTTGGTGAGCCAGCGCTGGCCTACCTTGGTCCAGGTGCGGTACTGGGTTGGGTAATACAGGGAGGAGATGGCCGCGGCGGAGCCGGCACCGCCGATCTCGGCGATGTTGGCCGTCTCGCCGCCGGAGTCGGTCCGGGTGACCAGGGCGCGGGAGACCGCGTAGCCGGAGCGCTTGAAGAAGCCGCCGTGCCCGAGGGTGTAGTAGCGGCTGTCTTCGTGGAGAACGGAGGGAATCACGGACTCGACGAGGAGGTTTTCATCCGCCTGGTCAGCGAAGGTGTGCCAGTAGTAGCGGGCATAGCCGGCAGCCCCCTGGTGAAACTCAGGGTAGGAGTCGGTGGCCTGGGCGATGCCGGCCTGGATACCAACAAAGACAAAGGCCGAGTAGTCGAAGCTGTCGGCGAGACCGGTCGTGAACTTGTCCTTCACGGTCTGCGGCGGGAGCTTTACGCCGGCGCTGACAGAGCGGAAGTTGGGGAGGATGCCGAGGATGCGGGTGGTCTGCTTGCCCTCGCCGTTGGCCAATGGTTGCTGAGCGTTTGGTTGCACCGTGGGGGTCTGCGCCGGGTCGGGCGCGGGTGCATCCGGCAGCGATGGATCCGCCGTAGATG
>CAXTGN010000089.1:0-12978 GCA_964243455.1 uncultured Acidobacteriaceae bacterium | reverse complement strand
CGATCAACGCGAAAGCCGAGACGCTGCAGGAGAAAGCGCTGTGGCGTGGTCCCTTCGAAGTACCAGCGATAACTGCGCTCGCCTAATCTAAGGACGCGCGGCTAGTTTGTGTAGTTTAGCGGCCAGAGAGAATGGTGTACTGACAGGGGTAGCGGCGCCAACGACCTCTAAGAGACCTCCCGGGCCACCGACGAGCCAAAGATTGCCAGAGTTGTCGATCTGCAGGGAGCCAGGATCAACGATACTGAGATTGATGCCCAGGCCCGTGCCGGTAAGAAGTGATCCATCTGGTCTAAGTTCGCTCAGGGTGTACAGCGTTGGATTGCCGGGGAAGGTGCGGTTTGCGTCGTCGTAGGTTTTCTTCACCCAAGCGTTGCCGACGCCGTCGAGCGCGAAAAGGGAAGAACCGCTACAAACCTTGTTGAGCACAGAGTTGCAGTAAGGGTAGCCTTCGTTTCCGTTAAGGAGCGCGCCACCGGAACTGAACTCGTAGATGCTTCCCTGAACGGTGTCGAACCAGAGATTGCCGGCGTTGTCGATGGCGAGGTTGGGAGCAGAATAATCGTCGCCGAGGCTGGTGTTGGTGAGTAGGACAGAGCCGCCGGGGTCGAATTCAGCGAAGTTCGGGTACTGAGCGTCCGCCGTCCAGACGTTTCCCTGGCTGTCGGATGCGAAGCGATAAGGCTGCCCGAGCCCTGCAATCCCGAATCCGTTTGGACCGGAGACGTTGCTGCCGTTGGGATCAAACTTGTAGACGGTATTGGGGGAGCCCTGGCCAGCAATCGATACCCACGCGTCACCGGTAATGTCGCTCGTCACTTGAGCGGGATAGGTGGGTTGAGGAAAGGGAACCGTGGCAAGAATCGTGCCGGAAGCTGAGAGCTTCACAAGGTCGCCGGAAAAGGACGCGTACATCGTCACCCAGAGATTCCCGGAGGGGTCTATGGCGACGTTGTCGATCGGTCCGTTGATCCCGGTGGCGTACCCTGGCAAACCGGAGAGCGGCATTCCGTTGTTGGCGTATTCGGTAACGTAGCTGGTACCTGCGGAGGTAGGTCCGAAGGCGCACCACAGGTTGCCGCTCGCATCAATCGCCATCACGTTATTCACGTTCAGCGAGACACCACCGTTAACTCCGATTTGGGTGAAGTTGAGCTGGAGCGACCAATCAGAAGGCGGAGCGGTAAGCGTTGGTTGGAAGGGCGGGGTGGCGGAAGCGAGATCGTAGAGGGCCGTCACGTTGTTGGTCGGACGCTGGGCGATGGACAGTGCGGCCTGAAGAGTGTTGGTGGGTACGGTGCCTCCGGGCGGCGTAGCGGCTGCGAAAAGATCCGTACAAGGAGTACCCGTACCGTCGGAGTTGACACAGGTCGAGAGCAGGTTGGCGAGAGCGTTAATGGTACCTTGCGGAACGACGGCAGTGTTGGCTGGGGTCTCTGCGAGAGCGGCACCGGAGGCGAGGTCGACCAGATTAAAGCTGGTGTTGAAGGCGTTAGCGAGTCCTGCACCGTTGGTGGCCGAGGTGCCGAGATGGGCAGCATCGGCGGAGAAGAAGCCGGTGAGAGCATACGCGGCAGCGACCGTGGTGACTTCGTTGAGGTTTATGAAAAGACTCGGACTAAGGGTGCGTTGGCCGTTCACAGTTTGGCATATCCCGAGCGCAGCGGTGAGGCGAAGTGCGGCGTCGTGGGTGCCGGGAGTCAGGCCGGGGTTGCCGCCCGTAGCGACAACGTAGAGCTCGCTGTCTTGTGCGGGACAGGCGTAAGCACCGGTGAGGGAAAAGGCACCACGGCTATCTGTAATCACAGGGGCATCCAGGAGAGAGAGTTCGCCACTGCCGTAGCCACTTTTCCCGGCGGCGAACAGCTGGATGGTAGCCCCGGTGACAGGCTGCTGGCCGCCATGGACGTTTCCACGAATGTTCAAATCTGAGGGTGAGGAAGCAGTGGAAGCAAGGTCTACTCCGCAGCCTAGTACGACACAGAGCACTGTGAGTGCAGCAAGGGCGAGCAGGGTGGCCTTAAAGCATGACATGCATAACTCTTCGGACGGTAAGGTCGCAACGATCGATGAATTGTAGTCTCAACAAAGCAGGTATGGCATGGGTGCGTTTAGCATGAGTGCCAAAATATGCAAGGTCCGGAACAACGGGGCCGGAGATGCTGGTGTGCCCGGATTCGGACGGGGAGCCGCTGTCCGTGCTGAACAGCAGATAGGGCGCGGTACACATCCGCCCGACGAGATAAGCATCCCATGATCTTTCGTGTCGTGTTCTGGGCGTCCTCACTCTGCGAGGCTGTTTGCAGGAAGGAGACAGAGGTGACCAAAGTGGATTGCGCCTTGAGCGCGACGAAGTCGCAGCAGCAGAGCTCGGGTGACCAGGAGAGGTTGAGGAGGTAGAAGAGTCGTACCTGGAGAGGTGGACTACTGAGGTTGTCACACGGTAGTCCACCGTCGCCTATTGTCGGACCTTCGTAAACCAGCAAAGCATCTCCAAGATGCCGGAGATCTTCCGGAAAAAGCGAGAAGATTATGCACTTGACACAGAAGCCCCCTTTTCGGATACTAGATGAGTAGCCGAGAGAGGTAGCCGCCGTGAACCTGATAGACGTAACCCGCACCTTCCAGACGGACGATGACTGCCTCGCCTACTTGGAGACGATGCGCTGGCCCGATGGCATCCGGTGCCCGATCTGCGGGGAAAAGCGCATCAGCAAGATCACGCGAAAGGCGGCAAGCAAGAACAAGCGCACCCGGATCTACCAGTGCCTAGAGGCAACCTGCAAACAGCAGTTCTCCGCTACATCCGGCACGATCTTCAACGATTCCCACCTGCCGCTCACCAAGTGGTTCATGGCCCTTGCAATCGTGATTGACGCAAAGAAAGGCGTCAGCGCGAATCAACTGAAGACGCATCTGGGCATCGGCTCCTACCGGACCGCGTGGTATATGGCTCACCGCATTCGTCGCGCCATGGAAGCGGGCACATTCGAGCTGATGGACGGCACGGTCGAGGTTGACGAGACCTACGTAGGTGGCAAGGTGCACGGCAAGGGCACTCGCGGTCGCAGCCTGAAGCAGAAGAACGTAGTGGTAGGCGTCAAGCAGCGCGGCGGTCGGGTTCGCCTGAAGCACATGCCTGATGCGACTTCAGAGTCACTTGCTGCCGTTATCAAGGAAAGCGTAGATCCCGCTTGCGACGCCGTGATGACGGACGATTTTGTCGCTTATCCGAAGGCCTTGATAAAGGCTGGCATCCACGGCAGTAAGCATTACACGATCAATCACAGCGCAGGTCGCTACGTTGACGGTATGGTCTACACCAACGGCATCGAATCCCACTTTGGCTTGCTGAAGCGGGGCATCATAGGCAGCTTCCACAAGATCTCCATAAAGCACCTGCACCGCTACCTGAGTGAGTTTGAGTTCCGTTTCAACGCACGGAAGAACGCCGACCGCTTCAGCCTTACACTGGGCGAGATGATGGGCACCAAGCCTATGCCTTACGCGGTTCTGACGGCTGGGGAGTAGGCGGTAATTAGCCCCTTTTCCTACCCAGAATCGCGCTTAAGCCTTTGTAATTGAGTAAGTTGCACAAATTGCACAGATACGTTGAGTTTCCCATGTGTACGCATGTTGAACCATCCTGCTAGGCTTCGGGAACCAGCAAAGGTTAATAGATGAATGATTTCGAGGTAGAAGGTTTGAAGGAGCACCCGCAACCGCGTAGCTGTGTGAACTGCGGCATAGCCATTCCCGAGGGAGCCGCAATTGTGCGTGGACCCAATTACTTCTGCAATTTGGAATGCGTAGCTGTACACCACCAAGCCGAGTTCCAACAAACAGCAAGGCGGCTGCGTGCAGCCGCGACGAACTAGATCCGCAGTTCGGAGGAATTCGCATTGGCTTTGTTATTTCCGAGTCGTAATCCTGGTGGCGAGGGTATTCTTCCCTCGCAAGAAGTGCGGGAGCTGGTTAAAAATGGCAAGATTATTTCTCCCGCCTGCGAAATAACTGGCGATCAGATCCAGCCATCAAGCATCGACTTGCGTCTCTCGCGAGAAGCGTTCGAGGTCTCCGCCAGCTTTCTGCCTGGAACATCCACGACCTTGCTGACTAAAGCACGATCAAACGGCATGCTTGTGGCCGAGATTGATCTATCGGAGCCCACGCGGTTGGAACGCGGCAAGATATACATCATCCCGCTCATGGAAAGTTTGGATTTGCCACCTGAGATTTACGGGATTGCAAATCCCAAAAGCACGACCGGAAGACTAGATATTTTCACTCGGCTCATCACGGAAGTCGGCGATGAATTTGAGAGGGTGCGTAGGGGATACCATGGGGGGCTTTACCTCGAAGTCTTGTCTCAGACCTTTCCCATCATTGTTCAGGCAGGAATGAGGCTTAACCAGCTACGGTTCGGTCGCGGCCGCTTCATTCCGACGGGAGACCAACGGCTAAGGCAACTGCATCAAGGTGATCCGTTCATTGACCCTGAAGAGGAAGGCAATGGGCAGTCGAGCATCAATCGCGGTCTCAGAATGACGGTTGACCTTCAGGGGAATGGGTCTGGCATTGTGGCTTATCGCGCCAAGAAAGCTGACGTGCCGGTCGACTTAAGCAAGATCAATCATTATGAGACGGGAAACTTCTGGGAGCCCATCTATCGTGACAAACGGCACCAGTTCATCTTGAAACCTGGAGAGTTCTATATCCTTGCTTCTAAGCAGAGGATTCGCGTACCCCCTGATTTTGCAGCGGAAATGCTGCCCTATGACTTGGCTACTCAGGAATTCCGAGTTCATTATGCGGGTTTCTTTGACCCTGGCTTTGGATACGGAGCAGCTGGCGAGATCCCTGGCACGAGGGCAGTGCTGGAGGTCCGAGCGAGTCACATGCCGATACTCTTAGAGGACGATCAATTCGTCGGCAGACTGAATTATTTCAAGATGTCCGAAACACCAGACATCTTCTATGGCGGCTTGATTGGATCAAGCTACCAACAACAGGGGCTAGCTCTGAGCAAGCAATTCAAGCGCGAACCCAATCCTGTGCCAGCCATCTCCTCTGGGGGCTCCTCTGTGAGGAGCAACGAATATCAGTGCATCACTCCCGAAGATATTGACGAAGAAGATGGCGACTCGCGTCCCCAACTCACTTTCCCGAGTAGTGAGTTGGAGCCAATCCTCGCAAAACACGGGCAATAACGGACTTCTCATGACCTCCGCTCACCGATTCGACTTTCACTCGATTCCATTCCTTCTTTAGGTAATCTGCAGTCGCTCGGCGAAGTTTGACCAAATCTGCGGTGCAACCTCGAACATCCATTGCATCAGTCAACTCCCTGACGTGATCCACGAGTACTCCAATACTTTGATCCTCAGAATCGTTGGGATTGAGGTGCAAAACAATCTGGTTAATGAGCGTGTCGCGTCGCAGGAGCAGGGCTGCAACGTCCACATCAGCGGCTTGCCCTGTCACTTTGAGCAACCGTGTGGAAACGGCAAGGAATTCCGACATGTTGTCTCGGAGAGAGTCAATCCACTTGAGTCGTGAAGACGTGACGGTGTTGACGAACGAGGATCGTTGGTCGCTCCACAAGCTGTGCAGCAGAGATGCTGAGCTTACAAGGAAGGTCGCCGCAACTCCTGCAATGGTGACGATGTCTTTAGAATCCACTATCGTTCTTACCTTTTACTTCTAGTCGCAGATTTCCCTTGCTAGTCTTTCGGGCAGGCAACAGGCCCGGGTATTATCTTCCCGGCTTTGCCCTTCTCTATCTTTATCGTCTTCGCGGGTTCCGGCTGGCTCTGCATCATGCGATGGAGCAAGTTGTCGAATTCTTCTTTGTCGACCTGCATTTTTAAAGATTACTGGATGGCTGGACCCCGTGCCTAATCCGTGAAATTTTCACAGACCGTAAAATTTTTACAACCAAAGTCGCGACTCCTGTATGATCTCGGCATGACGCCCGAATTCGAGCCTTGGAACTCGCACTCAGAGCTAACGCAATCCCGCCTGTCGATTCTTGCCGATGAGATACGCCGCGTGAGGAGGGAGTGCGTAGAGCTTCATGACCCGGAAGTCGGGGATACGACTTGGGGACTCGGCAGTCGAGCATACGAACGAACTGTGTTCGCCCTCACGCGCCTCACTGATAAATTCGATTGGATCACGGTCAATCCCGAGGCTCAGCATCTAGCCTTCAGTTTCAATATCGGCTCCGTACCGATGCGATACTTCAGGGGTGATCCCGAAGATCCACCGAGCAAATTCTGTCATCACAGCGATGGCGAACAGTATTGTTTCGAGTTCTATGGCATGCCGACAGCTAAAGGGGTGTATCGTGTTGTCGCCAAGGTGGATTCCACTCTGCAGGTAGAGGGTGTGAGCCTCATAGAGATTGATGACGACACCAAGGAAGTGATCGGGCTTTACGCAATACCGTTCAATGCGGCTGCATCCAATGTTGTCCCGATGAAAGCACCGCCCGTCACAATGCCGCCAGCGGTAGCACAACCGAAGCGCCAGAAGGAAGACAAGCAGAAAGGAAATGCAGTTGCGGGATGAAGGGTTTCGGGGGGAGCGCTTAGAGTTGGCGCGGGACTTTCGCGGCTTAACTCAGAAGGATCTTGCGCTTCAGATTGCGACGTCTAGCGCGTTTATCTCTAACTGTGAGAGTTACAAGAAGCTTGATCCATCTGAGGACTTTGTAGAAGCCTGTGCGGAAGTCTTGGGGTTCAGCCGTGCATTCTTCTATGCGAGGATCGCAGATCCGTTCCAAGAAGCAGAGTGCAGTTTCCGCCACAGGCGGACGACGCCGGAAAAAGCAAAAGCACGAATCCGCGCACATGCGACTCTGCTAGGCATGGTAGTTCAGCAGCTAAGGGCTCATTTCGATTTCCCTAATGTCGATGTGCCGAAATTCGAGGCTCAGGATGAAACCGAGGTGGAGGAAGCGGCCGAAGAGACGCGGCGTCATTGGAAGCTGGGGACAGAAGGTCCAATTTGGGGAGTTAGCAGAGTCCTCGAAAATGCGGGCGTTCTGATCGTTCGGCATATGGTTCACACAACCAAAGTCGACGCTTTCTCAAGAGAGGGGGAGACGACCTGCATCTTCCTGAACGATGAAATCAAGAGCACATCTCGTTGGAACTTCGACATCGGCCATGAGTGTGGACACCTTGTGATGCACAAGGGTATCCACACTGGAGACATAAGAACGGAAACGCAAGCTGACCGATTCGCAAGTGCTTTTTTGATGCCTGCGAGGGCGTTTCGTAGAGAATTCTGCGCTGCTCCGTTTAGCTGGAGGCATGTCTTCACACTAAAGAGCCGCTGGCATGCAAGCGCTGCTGCAATTGTGAGGAGAGCTTACGACCTTCGACTGATGACGACTGCTGAGTATCGACGCTGCAATCAGTACTTATCGTACAAAGGCTGGACCAAAGGAGAGCCAAACGAGCCCTCCTTCCACGAACCCGAATTGCTATCTGGAGCCCTGCTCGCGCTGGGAAAGCAGGTGGACATCACGCTAGAGCAGTTGTGCGCCGAACTGAGGTTTACGCCAAAGACGTTCTGGGATGTGACTGGCGTTGAGGTATCGCCCCAAAAGAAGGCGCAGGTATTGCAGATGAAACAAGCTTGAGGTTGTAAAACGGAGGGCGTCTAGCTGGTGCTAGGACGGGGCTTTATATCCCCGAATGCTGTGGCGGCATGGAGTTCGATTCTCCCGCCCTCCGCTCAAATTCAAGTGTATCGCGGGTGTCAAGGATTCAAATGGCCGAGATGGCCCTTGATGGTCTCCAAGAAGGGAGTAATTTCCGTCGCGAAATCTGCGACACATGGCTTCACCATGTCGTACCGGCACCTCTGGCTCCAATCCTTCAAGTGGCGGTAGTCACGCCTCACGGACTTCAGCTTCGGATCATTCCAGATTGCGTCATCGCGCTCTGCATGACTCTGAAACGTAAGAGGAGGAGTCAGACCACTGAAATAGGCTTGGATGTAATGAAGGGCTGCGTAGTAGATGCAGGTGCACCGCCAGTCAGAGAACAGCAATTTCTCCAACAGGCCCGCGAGCTTCTCATTATCCCGTGCTTGAAGGATGTGGGCGGCTGGTCCAGCCAAGGTTGCATAGCCTAGATTCGAATGTAGGCTACTTGAGCCCCGAGATTCTCACTATACCCGCTGTTGTCTAGTACGTGGAAATCGAATCTTGTGTCGGGATGGGCGTCCATGAGCATCTCCTCTGCGGCATACACCTCATCTCTCACATACGCCGAAAATCGGTCGATAACGGTCCACACGGCCACGTGGTCACCATGACGATTCATCAGGATGCGCACGACGGCAGGATTCGGAACGCCTATCGCTTGCGCAAGGCTTGCCTCGATGGCTTCGGACGAGTACGTATGTGACACTATTTCCTCCGCCCTTTGCGCTAAGCGCTTAAATGAACGCTCGGCGGTTTTGGACGAGAGCAAACCTCGTACAAAAGCGCGCGTGGTGCTAACGATACATCTGACTCGTGCAAGCATCAAGAAGTTTCCCGGTGACTCGAACCACAGCGTTCAATGCAGCCTTTGGCCGCAGCGTTCACCGCATCATTGACCGTAGCTTTGGTCGCAACGATCAGAAAATCCCACGCAAGCAGCATTACCCCGGGCAGACTGCAATCAGTTGCAACGAAAATATCGCTCTACGACAATATCCATCCGCTTCTGTGTCAAGTGCATAATCTTCAAAAGCGATTACCGGGATCAAATTCACCCGTGTCGTCGTTAGACCCCACCGCGAAACATTCCTACCGTCAAACGATCCTAACGGTCGCATACTTGCCGTGCTGTTGAGTTCGCGCTTCAACTACGTCGAAGCTGGCCTTCCCTGCGCAGAATGATAGTCAGTGGTACGGGATGGATTGTTTCGTTACCCACTTCCAGCCACATGTCCACGTCGCACGTCAGGTTCGCACGACGGACCGCGCGATCACCCTTTGCCTTTGAAGCAAGTACCTAGACGGAGCACATTATGAGTGTTTGGAACGCCCTACGGAATCAACCAAGTGCCAACAATCCGTCTTTTTCTCCCTGTTCCATGCTGCTACTGCTGGATGGCAGAGTCCTGTGTCAAGACAATGGTGGTACCCGCTGGTTCCTTCTTACACCGGGCACTGATGGGACCTACGTGAACGGAACTTGGTCTGAGACGGGCAGTATGGCCAACAGTCGAGACTACTACGCCGCGCAGGTGTTACGGGATGGTCGAGTGCTCGCCGTTGGAGGCGAGCGCAGCAGCGCCGGAGGCAACACAAACCTCGCAGAGATCTACGATCCTGTCGCAGGTACGTGGAGCGCGGTCACTAATGCCTTCTCCTGGGTGCAGGGCGACGTGTCCAGTTGCATGCTGCCGGATGGTCGCGTGATCTACGGTTCTCTCAGCAGTCAACAGACGGCGACCTATGACCCCGAAACGCTGACCTGGATTCAAGCCGGCACAGCATTTGGTACAAAGTCCGCAACGAAACAAGATTCCACCTCGGATGAGGAAGGCTGGGTTCTGCTGTGGGACGGCTCTGTTCTAACGGTCGAAACCAACAACGTTGGGCAAGCCGAACGGTATGTTCCCGTATCTGACACCTGGATCTCCGCTGTGAGCGGGACTCTGCCGGTGACACTGGTTGGCACAGGCGCGGAGATTGGGCCAGGGACTCTACTTCCTGACGGTCGCGTGTTCTGGGCCGGCGCCAGCGGACATACGGCGGTTTACACCGCCCCAGTCAATGCCACTGATGCCGGAACATGGACTGCCGGCCCGGACCTTGAGGACAGCCAAGGTAATCTGCTTACCATTCAGGATGGGCCTTCTTGCCTGCTACCCAATGGTAAAGTCCTGCTGAGCGCGGGCCCGTTGACGACCGTAGCCGATTCAGGGGGCAACTTTTGGTCAACGCCGGTGCAGTTGGTTCAGTACGATCCGGCAGCAAACACGGCGAGCCCCCTAACGGACAGCCCGCCGGCCTTATCGGGTGATACTTACAACACTCGCATGCTCCTCGTCCCCTCCGGCGAGGTGCTGGTCTCCGATACGCAGACCTTGAGTGCGTACACACCCGAAGGGTCCCCAGAGGACGTATGGCGACCTACCATACTTGGCCTTTGGGATCTCGGGGGCGGGATCTTCCGGCTTGATGGACGACAGATCAATGGGCTCTCGCAGGCTTGCTACTATGGCGACGATGTAGACTGCGCTACTAATTACCCGATTGTCGCCATGCGCAGCCAAGCCGACGGCGTGGTGCGTTACTGCGGTACATTCGGGCACTCCACCATGGGCACCACGCCCGGAACGAATATTCACTCTACCCGGTTCACGGTGCCGGGTGGAACACCTGACGGGCCTGCGACACTCCAGGTCATTGCCAATGGCATCGCGTCCGCGCCGCTTCCGGTCACCCTACCACTGGCAGTACCGGTTCCCATCCCGACGTCGCAGGGCTTCGCTGCGACTCGTAGCGGGGACTGGATTTCGACTTTCTGGGTTGGTGCCGACGCCTCGATATGGACAGTCGCGTTCAACGGATATCACTGGACCACTCCTCTGCAACTCGCACCAGCGAACAGTGCAGCTCCGGGAGCTTTGTCGTCCATCTGCCGCACACCGGATCACATCGACGTGTTCTGGATCGCCCTCGACGGTTCCGTCCGCTCGGCCTGGTGGGATCTCAACGCAAATAACGCGCAGTGGAACGGCCAATTCAACATTGCCCCGCCAAACAGCGCAGTGCCAGGAGCAGTCGCCGCAATTTCACGCGCCCCAAACAATGTCGATGTATTCTGGATCGCCCCCGACCAGTCCGTGCAGAGCAATTGGTGGGCTGGCGGTGTCAACAATGGTGATTGGAATGTTCCCTTTGAGGTCGCCCCGGCTAACAGCGCGCTACCAGGAGCGATCTCCGTCGCGTCCAGGATTCCAAGTCACCTGGACGTCTTCTGGGTAACTTCCGGAAATGCAGTTATGACGGGCTGGTGGGATGCCGCTGCAAACGCAGGCCAATGGAACAGCCCATTTCTGATCTCGGGCAACAACGCCGCGCTGCCGGGCGCAGTTGCCGCGGTTAGCCGTGGCACACAGAATGTCGACGTCTTCTGGATTGCGCCGGATCAGTCGGTGATGACCAACTGGTGGTGGAGCGGAACCAACAACGCCCAGTGGAATACGCCTTTCGCAATCGCGCCGGCCAACAGCGCGGCCCCCACGGGGATCTCCGCCGCTGCCAAAGCTGTTACCCATATCGATGTCTTTTGGCTCACACCGGACCAGGCAGTCGGGAGCACCTTCTGGGATCAAAACGCGAATTCCGGCAATTGGAACAGCCCGTTTAGGGTGTCGCCGCCAAACAGCGCCTTAACCTGCATTTCTGCGGTAACCCGGACCCCTGAACAGTGCGACGTATTCTGGGTAAAACCGCTTCAATCCCTGGGCAGCACATGGTGGAATGCGTTCGTAAACAACGGCCTCTGGAACCCGATTTTCGAACTGGCTGGGTCAGGAGCGGTGCAGCCTCAGGTCAGCGTGCTTCCACCCTCGAGCTGCAATGCTGGTCCGGCAGCTTCGCGCACGCCAAATCAGCTGGACGTTTTCTGGGCAGGGCTGGATGGAACTGTCCGAACAAACTGGTGGAACCAGTTTGCCAACAACGCAGCCTGGAACGCAGATTTCTCCGTTTCCGCCGCGAACTGCGTTCAGACGAGAACCCCGGTTGTCTCAACCTCCCGCATGTACACGCAGCTCGATATTTTCTGGGCTGGGCCCGACGGTTCAGTGTGGTCAAACTGGTGGAACCAGTTTGCGAATGGCGGCAATTGGAACGCACAGTTTCAGATTGCATCCGCCGGCAGTGTCACCGCCTCGACGCCGCTTGCCGCAGTAAGTCGGGCCGCGCAGAATCTGGACGTGTTCTGGACCGACCCCAAAGGGGCCATTGTGACGGCCTGGTGGCAAGGATTCACAAACAACGCCGCTTGGAACCCGGCTTTCGCCATCGCTCCTGCAGGCAGTGCGCAGGCAAATGGCGCAGTAACGGCGGTGTGCCATCAACCCAACCATATCGATGTTTTTTGGATCACCCCGGACGGTTCCGTGGTGACAGTATGGTGGGATGCTTTCGTCAACGGCGCTCAGTGGAACGGCCACTTTGCTATCGCACCTGCCTCCAGCGGAGTCGCGGGTGCGCCGCTCGCCGCCGCCTGCCGCACCGCCAATCACGTGGATGTCTTCTGGATCAGAGGTGATGGCGCTGTTATGACCGTCTGGTGGGATGCCTTCAGCAACGGTGCCCAATGGAATCCGGCCTTCGCCATCAGCTCTCCGGGCAGCGCCGCCCTGGGTGCATCGATCGCTGCCGTAGCGCGTACCCCAAACCACGTCGACGTTTTCTGGATCGCGACAGATGGGTCAGTGATGACCAATTGGTGGGATGCTTTCGCTAGTGACGCGGCCTGGAACACACCTTTCCAGATTGCTCCTGCAGGCAGTGCAAGAGCTGGCAGCTGGCTCGGTGCGACCACACGCGAACCCAATCATATCGACGTTTTCTGGGTGGCACCCGATGGCTCGGTCGCAAGTTCTTGGTGGGATGGCTTCATCAACGGAGCCGCGTGGAACGCCCCGTTTACGTTAGCTGCTGCAAACAGCGCTTAGTACCGCCTTATGCTCCATCTCCCTCGGATCGAGTTCCAATATTTAATTGGCACCGCGCGCGAGTAGCCAAATCATACCGTCGTAAGCGTTTAAGCATCTGGCAATCCGATCCATCTCGCGCGAATCGCTTGGGCGTGATAGCCGTCGAGCTTGATTTCGTAGCTCCAGTCCGGACCCTCTGGCAGTTGATCGACCGCCAAGGCCTGCCTTGGTTCAATGAAACCGGGTGGCTGCGCTTTGCGGGGCATGGATCCTCAGCCTAGCGAATCCGGC
>CAXTGN010000088.1:0-13103 GCA_964243455.1 uncultured Acidobacteriaceae bacterium | reverse complement strand
CAGGCTCAGGTTCGCCACAAGACGCTTCAGCTTCGCGTTCTCCTGCTCCAGCTCCTTCAGCCGACGAGCCTGGCCGCCAAACTCCTTGCGCCAACGGTAATACGTCTGCTCCACAATCGCCGCTTCCTTGCACGCCTGCGGCAACGTCTTCCCGTTCGCCACATCCGCACGCTTCTTCAGTCCCTCGGCAGAGAAGTGCCGACTTTGAAGAATGTTCCCAATCGCTACCTGTACAAGTAGGGCTCCGTCCCTAGCGAGCAGTGTGAGCCTAAGTCCTGGTAAACGCCGCTCTCGTCATCTTCGCTCACACAGCGCTCCGCTAGACTCTCTGAAATGCCGCGCCAGCTCAATCGAAGACGCAAGACGTTCTCCTGCATCGGCGTGCTCGAGCATGGGCAGCCGGGCTCAGTGCGTGGTCATGGGGACGCGTGAGTGGGTCGCGGGCGAGCCGTCGAGGGTGATCCGGCTAAACATCGCCCAGGAGCCAACACACATGCTGGATGGAACGTACACGGTACGCTTCGGCGACGAGTCGGCGCTCGTAGAGCGGAGGGGTGGGCTGTGGCTGTTTACTTGTCCCTGCTAGCAATCGAAGACCAAGCAGGGCTATGCAGCTGGACCTGAGGCCCATCTGGCGCCTGTCCAGAGCACGGCCTGCACCAGACGTGTTGTGAGTGTACATTCTGCTGTGGTCTACCAAGGCGCATACTAAGAGCGCGCTCCAGCTGTATATACGGTGACCTCTTGATCTCCACATGGACTGGGCGCCCAGGTGATCCGGAAGATGACGACCCGCGGCTTAACCGATTGGCTCTTGGCAGATATCCGGCTTCCCAAAGGTGTGCATAGCGAGCCTGAACCAGTACACGCATGGTGGCGCGTCATGTGCCTCACCGGTGTGGACTACTTCTCCACACTCGGGTACCAGCCGGGCATCGCTTTCCTCGCTGCGGGCGTCCTTTCGCCTATAGCAACGCTGGTACTGGTACTAGTAACCCTCTTCGCCGCGCTCCCGCTGTACCGGCGTGTTGCCGGTGCCAGCCCAAACGGACAAGGAAGCATAGCCATGCTGGAACGTCTGTTTCCTGAGTGGGGTGGAAAAGTCTTCGTTCTTGTTCTGCTCGGTTTTGCATCGACCGATTTCATCATCACTATGACACTTTCGGCCGCTGACGCCGCGGCCCACTTCATTCATAACCCGTACGCGCCGCACTGGCTCAGTTCGCAGATGCTCGTGACGTTTCTGCTGCTTGCGGGATTGAGTGTGATCTTCCTCAGAGGCTTTAAGGAGGCCATAGGGATCGCTGTCGTTCTTGTGGGTCTCTACCTTGCTCTGAACGCAATTGTGACCGCCAAGGCGTTGGCGGTCGTCATGCACCATCCTGAGCTGATCCCGCGATGGCGAGATGCCCTTTTCGCACAGCACTCGAACTGGGTGGCGATGCTGGGTGTGTCGCTTCTGCTCTTCCCCAAGTTGGCCTTAGGTCTATCAGGGTTCGAGACCGGTGTTGCGGTTATGCCATTGATCTCCGGCACAGACATACGCGATCGCATTCGGAACACCCGAAGATTGCTGAACACTGCAGCGATCATCATGAGCGTGTTCCTCATGGCGACAAGCATCGTAACCACACTCCTCATCCCGCCGACGGCTTTCGCGGAAGGGGGGCAGGCAAATGGCCGGGCGATGGCCTACCTTGCCCATCAGTACTTTGGCAGCGCTTTCGGCTCGATCTATGACGTAAGCACAATTCTGATTCTGGCCTTCGCGGGAGCATCTGCCATGGCGGGGCTGCTCAACCTCATTCCACGCTACCTCCCGAGACTGGGTATGGCGCCCGAGTGGGCGCTCGCCTCGAGGCCTTTGGTGTTGGTCTTCATGGGTGTGGCCTTCCTTGTGACGCTCGCTTTCCATGCCGATGTCGATGCCCAGGGAGGCGCCTATGCGACCGGTGTTCTGGTGCTGATCACCTCGGCAGCTACCGCCGTGACGATCTCGCTCTGGAAGAACCGCATGCGGTGGGCTTACCTGCTCGTGACGCTCATCTTTGTGTACACAACAGCACTGAACATCTGGCAACGGCCCGAGGGCTTGAAGATTTCCTCGTTCTTTATTCTCGCGATCATCTCCGTGTCGGTGGTCTCTCGGGCCATGCGATCAACGGAACTGCGCGTGACCGACGTCGAGCTTTCGGGTGAGGCTTCAGGCATCCTCGAGTGTGAGAAAGGTCAGGTAATGCGCCTCGTCGCTCGCCGGCCACGGCCCGAATCAGCCAGTGACTTGGACAGGATTGACGGTTTGGTTCGGGCCCGATTCGGCCTATCCGAGACCGATGCGATCTACTTTCTCGAGGTGGAGCGAACAGATGCATCCGAGTTTGACCAGTGCCTTTGTATCGAGGTGCGGGCGGTTGGCAAGCACAAGGTGCTGTACGCGAAAAGCCCTGTGGTCGCAAACTCGATCGCCGGCTTCTTGATTTATCTGGAGAAGCGTACGGGATGTGTTCCTGAGGTGTATTTCAAATGGAAAGAGGGCAATCCCGTTGCGAATGTCTTCCGGTTCATTTTCCTGGGGGAAGGCGATGCTGCGCCCATCACCCATGAAGTATTGCGCAGGGCGGTCCACGATCCTTCCAGGCGACCAATCGTGCATGTGAGCTAGCGTCCAGAAGTGGCATAGCGCCTACTTCGTCCCGCTCCTAAAGGCTTCGTATGAGGGAGTACGTCACCATAAACCGCGGAGTTTACAGTCGACACCGACCAGCGCGCAGAGGCAGTGAGAAAGCTGCGGGAAGCAGTTTGGAAGGCCGGCTACGACCCGAACGAGTTGGAGATCGTAATCACCAACCTGGGAGACGACGCGTGGCCGCCTCCGCCCAGCATCACCACGACCAAGCGTCGGCCTAACTGAGCGGCGTGCTAGCGTGTCTAGAAGGTCTGTCGAATTGCTGCCACCTCATGCAAAGCGCTCGCGTACCACCGAGGCATCCGCTAGCGGGCGTACAAAGGCTAACGTGCCCTGAGTTGATAGCGAATCGTGTACATCTCTTTCGCTTCAGCAACGTACTCGCTAAACATAATCCAAAGGTAGTCAGCATCACCACTGTTGCCGAGTCTGCAATAGGTATCGATCTCCGTGACGATTGCGAGAAAAACCACCGCAGTGCGTGAGACCTGCTGGAAGTGAAATGACTGTATCGCTCTCTTTCGCAAGTGCTCGGGAACCTGCCCGCAAGCAAATCATCAACCAGGAAGCGCGAAACCTTCTGGAGTCCGGCGAACGTAAGGTGCGACTGTGAAGACACCTCCTTATACACCCACCTCTCAAGATGTTTTAGAAAGGGCTGACTAGGACCCGGACGTTCGCAAGCTTGAACGGCATTTTCCAGTAGTCAACTTAGCTGGGGTCAGCCTGCTGTTCAG
This sequence comes from uncultured Acidobacteriaceae bacterium, assembly GCA_964243455.1. Classification (GTDB taxonomy): domain Bacteria; phylum Acidobacteriota; class Terriglobia; order Terriglobales; family Acidobacteriaceae; genus Granulicella. Next base: position 9,680 of record CAXTGN010000088.1, on the reverse strand, counting down.
CACTGATCCCAAATCGAGACACCAGCATTGCCAACTGGGAATCAAGAGCAACAAAGTATTCCTGCCATTTATCGTCTCCTGCGTACTGTTTTTTGAACCAATGCCTTTTCTTCCACGATATCCCGCCACCCAGCTCGCTGGTATTGCAGAGAACGACTCGGAAAATCGTCGAGCATGTAGACGAGGCTGAAAAGGAGATCAAGCAACTGCCGGTTGATTGTTGGGACGACGATGACGTAGTTGGGATTACGTCCCGGATCAGGTGGGCTATCAGCGTTCAGATATCGCACTGCGTTGTAGGAATTTCTACTGAGCGAATAAGGACCATGAGGAGGGACAGACAACGCTCACGTTCGAAGTCGCCCGCAATCTGCACTGTACCGATCTGCTTTTCAAGAGCACGTTCAACGTTGAAGAAGAGACCATCGAGTCGCGCGCTGACCAACCCATAATCAAATCTTCTGAGCGGCGGCAGAGCATCTGGGTCATTTTGCTGAAAAATGCTGTACTGCCTCCCCAGGCCTAATTCAACAAACAAGCCTTCTTGTGTAAGCTGTCGGAAGCAGCAGGGATCTAGTCTCGCATCTCGTCGAAGACGGGGCGTGAGGCGATCGATCACGGCCAAGATACATCTACAGACCAAATCCGACGCCTGTGCGCGTTGTCGGCCGGGGGTGGCCTGTTTGGCTCAGCGGGACAAGCTGCGCGAGTTGATCGCGAGGACGCCCACCTGAGATGTTGTCTGAGGACCGGACGCCCTTGAGCATGCCATCGAAACGGGACGCGGCGGCGTATGGGTGTAGGTCACAACTCTAGTGTGAGTGCAGCCTTCTAGCGCTCTAAATCACTAAAATAGAACGAGCGAGTAATGACCGACCATGTCTACCGCCGTGTACCCGATATCACTGCGTTGCTCACACATACACCTCGATCTCCAAGGATGCTTAACCGATGAACCAAAGTGCGAGCAGTATCAGCAACATTCCGACTCCAAGCCGGTATCAGGATGCGAAGGCGGCCTCGGGGTATCTGGGCGAAAAGCCCGACCCCCGCACGCTGACAAAATGGGCGCGAGAGCACAAGATCCCTGCGTATCCCATGGGGGATGGCGCACGACGCACGTGGCTGTTCTCACCCTCGGATCTGGACGCCTGGCTGGAAGAGCGAAAGAGCGCTTACGCGCATTCTGCAGCGGCTTGAAGCAATAGAAAGCTCCACAAGCATGCGAACGCATAGACTGTTGCCAGCCACCGACGCGACCCGCTCAGGAAATTACCTATGAAGGGAGCAGTCGATTTCAAAACGGAAGTCTTACTCGGGTGAAAAACAAGACTCAAGAGGACAGCTGGCTGTTTCGTTATTACGAGGCGGTAGGCGGGAAGCGGGTCCACAAGAATGTCCGCATCGGCGGGGTACGCGAGCTGCCCAGTCAGAAGGATGCAGAGAACGCTGTGCTCGCTCGACGCGGCATGATCAACTCGGGCGTTCGGGCTCCAGAAACCGTTGCTGAGTTGGTCTACCACTACAAGCAACACGAGCTCACACTCGATCGCAAGGCCTTCGCAACCGTGGATGCACACACCTCTTACCTCGACCTTCACATTTTGCCGGTATGGGGCAAGCTACGGACCTCGGAAGTTCGAAGCATGAAGGTTGAGAAGTGGCTGGATGAGTTGGACAGGGCGCCTGGCACGAAGACCAAGATCAGGAACATCCTGAGCGCGGTCTTTACGCACGGGATCCGCCACGAGTGGCTTACGCACAATCCGATCTCGAAGGTTCGCTGTAGTGCTAAACGTCTTCGGGAGCCGGATGTTCTAACGCCTGAAGATTTCCGCGGTTTACTTGGCCAACTCGAAGGAGCCGCACGGGTGATGGTTTCTGTTGCTGGTTCGACTGGCATGCGAGGAAGCGAGTTGATTGCGCTCACTTGGGCGGATGTTGACTTCCTAAGCATGGAGGTCCGGGTCATCCGGTCATGTGTACGGAACAGATTCGGGGACGTGAAGACGGCCGCGAGCAAGAAACCTCTACCACTGCACGAACCTGCCTTGCGGGAACTAAGCGCTTGGCGAGCCACCACACCCTATTCGCGCGACGGGGACTTCATCTTCCCGTCTGTTCGGATGAATGGCACTCAGCCCCTTTCACCGGATATGGTGCTCAAGAAAAACCGTACGGCCGGCTTTAGGCCGGGCAGGGGTGAAGGGCAAGGTCGTAGGCTGGCATACCTTCAGGCATTCGCTGGCGACGATCTTGCGATCGTTGGGAGTCGATGTAAAAGTCGCGCAAGAGCTGTTACGCCATGCGAACTCGCGGGTCACGCTGGATGTGTACACGCAAGCCGTTTCGGCGGAAAAAAGACAGGCGAGCCGAAAGGCTCTGGACACACTGCTCGGGCAGACAGGTACGCAATCAGAAGCTGCGTACCGTTCCGTACCGTGAAGATGTGAGGGAAATTCGCCAACCGTTCCTAAGTGACTCATTTACTTAGGTTAGTGGCGGGGACGACGGGGCTCGAACCCGCGACCTCTGCCGTGACAGGGCAGCGCTCTAACCAACTGAGCTACGTCCCCAGAGGAAACCTCTGGCGTGCCATGCAGCGCGGCGAGAAAACGGCCCAGCTGCCGACAACTTCCTGATGGTAGCGGGTCAGGGCTTTCCGGTCAACTTTCACCAGGCGCGCGACCATTCAGGTCCTTGCTTCGTTTCGTCCCGCAGTCTTGCATCGACCCCTGCGCGATGCTCAATCCAACGACTGAAAAGCCACAGCAGATCCGAAAGACGGTTCAGATAGGCCATTACCTCGGGCTGCACTGGGTCCTCTGACGTATGCAGTCGGACAGCACATCGTTCGGCTCGCCGGCATACCGTGCGCGCTACTTCGAAGGCGGCGGACTCGCGGTGTGCTCCGGGAAGTGACCAGTCAGAAAGGATGCCCTCAATGCCTTCGATTTCATTGACCTGTGATGTCAGGAGGTGGACATCTGCGCTGGTGAGAGCAGAGGGTGTCCGGGTATTCGTGGCAGGCCGCGAAAGGGCAGCGCCTACGCGAAACAGTGTGCGTTGGATCTCCTCCGTGCGTCCACGCAGGTCGGCCTCACTGCAAAGGCTGCGTGCGAAACCCAGGCAAGCGTTCAGCTCATCCACGGTTCCGTAGGCTTCGACCCGGAGGTCGGCCTTGGAGACGCGAGTGCCGCCCGTCAGGGCCGTGCTCCCTGTGTCTCCGGTCTTTGTGGCAATGCTCATGGTGTTCTTGGAACCTCTTCTTCGAGCCTATCGCGTCCTGTACGCCGCTTGGCACCGGCGTCCATACCCGCACAGAATAAGATTGTGTATCTGCGACCGTATCAAGCGGAAGATCTGAACGCGCTGTATGCCCTGGACCTCCTCTGCTTCGAACCCAGGTTCCGCTTTTCGCGAGGGATGATGCGTTCAGTAGTCTCCGCGGCCAATGCTGTCGCGCGGCTTGTCTGCGAGGCCGATGAACTCCGGGGAGAGACGATCCTTGGCTTTTGTGTAGTGACCGTCGAGTCATACCGCGGTAACTCCCTCGCGTACGTTGCAACGCTGGATGTCGATCCAGAGTACCGCAGGGAGGGGCTCGGACGTGTGCTGATGCTTGCCCTGGAAGATGAAGTGGCGCGGGCGGGTGTGTGCTGGATGGCGCTCCATGTGTATGTGGAGAACAACGCCGCCCTGAGGCTGTACGAAGGGCTGGGCTATACACAGGTCCGTCGCGAGCGCGACTTCTATGGTTCGAGATACGATGCCTGGTTCTACCGCAAGCAACTGATCCAGCGATAGGGACCGTTGATGCAGAAGGCGTCAGGCAGCGTGCCTGGCCAGTTCAGGTGTGCGTCGTAGGTGCGGTGAAACCGGAGCACGGCCGCCCACTCGCCATATACATTGTTCTGCCAGACGACCTCGCCGCCAAGCGTCCGGGCGATTTCAGTTGGTGCGAGATCGATATCGGCTGCATACCGGCGCCCTCGCCAAGACTGTGGATGGGTCAAAAGGAAGCTGCGGAAGCTGGGCGAAGTGTAGTGCGTGGTGAACACGACTGCTGTGTCGTAGGAGCCGGGGTCTCCGGCGGCCTTGGCCAGCTCGGGTGCCGTAAAGTTTTCAATCGAGACTACCCGGAAGGTGTGATCGGTATAGCCGAGCTCCGGCCGAAAGAGATCGGCGGAGACCGGCCAAGCCGTGAGCACCGTGGCGTCAGGGAAGTGGCCATTGAGGTAGTCGATCGCTTGTTGTTGCACGGCAATCATGTTCCGGTAGGTGAGATTGTCCTCGGGTGCAAAGAAGGTCGAAGGGTTCAGCCAGATCGCTGGAAGAAAGGCTGCTGCGGTGAGCGCACCCAACCAGGGCCAGCGCTCTGTGCGGTTTCGCCAGACCGCGATGCAGACGAGCAGAAGCAGCGGATACATCGGCAGCAGATAGCGTGTCAGGAGGGCTCCGCCCAGGACGGAGAAGGCGAAAAGGTTGGACAGGAGTAGAACACCGATGGCGCCGGCAACGGGGCGAGCCAGCCCAAGCGTCTTGGACGCGTCCTCACTCCGCCGCGTAACGCGTGAGGGCAGCAGCAAGGCTGTTGCAGCCAGCAACAGCGGAAGCCAGATGTTGCGTTGCCAGAAGAGGTGAACAAACCGAATACGCAGCGCGTAGAAGACATGCGCAAGCGTGAAGTTGTCCGTAGCGTTGTAGCGCAGGTATACCGGGTTGCCGAAGATCTGGCCCGTTTTCAGGTAGTGGTATGCGTACCAGGCAGCGAGGATGGGTAGAGGCGCGATCAGGGCGGTGGTCCAGGAACCGTGTGCCCTCATCCTCTGTGGGTTGTCGCGACAACGATAGGCGAGGTATGCAGAGATCACGGCGAGGGAGAGCGGCTGCACGATAGCTGTCTCTTTGGAGAGGACCGAGAGGCAGAAAAGGGCGGAGCACCCTATAAGTCGGCGTTTCGGACTCAAGTTTCTGTTGCAGCTGCCGATAAGTTCTGGAGAGGTCAGATAAAGAGAAAGCCCAGCCAGCGAAAATGCCGCCGCGAAGATGTCGGCGTGAGCCAGACTGCTTTGAGCAAACCAGATCGGATAGATAGCCGTAAGCAACGCCAGTAGAAGACCTGCACCTGGGCCAACCAGACGCATGCCGAGGACAAATGCAGAGGTGAGGCCCATAGCAGCGAGAGCACAAGCAGTAAGCCGTGTGACAAGGATATGGAGTCCAAAAAGGTGCCAAAGCGAGCCAAGAACAACACTCGGCAACGGCGGATGGGCATTGGTGAAGACCGGGATCAGGGTACCTGTCCGGTAGAAGTCGAGGGCGGCCGGAACGTAGTACCCGCCCTCATCCCAGAAGTAGGGCAGGTGTAAGAGGGTGAAATGGCTGAGAGCAACGCCCGTGAAGGCGATCAGAAACACAAAGGGCAGGGGCAGAGCCCCAAACCGCTCGATCAGGCTTTGAACGCTTTCGGCTTTGAAGGAGGGCGTACGGTCCACAGTTCACTGGACGGGTCGAGGGCCAGCTGCGGAGAACTTCTGGGAATCAACTTTGGGAGCTTCGAGGGAGATTGCACCAAAGGCCGCCTCGTATTGGGCGAGGTTCTGCCCGAGCAGCCCGTAGAGCGCCTTCGCTTGCTGCGGGCTCAGATAAATGCCCTGGAAATTCTCGACCTCAATCGTGTCTGGTCCGGTCTGGTTCAGCGTTCCAAAGATCAGCGCGAAATCCCAGACCGACGGGCGGACCTGGACGCTGTTGGCGTAGCCGCTGCGGTACTCCGCGGTTTTCGTCAGGGTAATGTTGGGTTCCGTACGGGGGATTGTTTGGCCGTTCTCGCTCATGTGGATCCTTTTTGTTGCTTGAGGCGCCACTTGGGCCCACAAGCCTGCAATTTCACTTGCGACCGCATAGATGCGGCGCGCCACGTCCCAAAGCTGGTGCGGAAGGAGGGACTCGAACCCTCACGCCGTAGGCACAGGCTTCTAAGACCTGCGTGTCTGCCATTTCACCACTTCCGCGTCTCCCTAGCGTAGCCCGAAGCGTCCTGGATCGGCAATCAGGAGGTAATTCGGAGCGGGGTGGGGAGAGGAAGCGGATCGTTTTCGCTCTTGCAATCCGGGGACGACATCCTATTAGGAGCCACACTCTTTCAGGATCGGGCAACAAACGGGTGATTGCGACCGAGCTGACCCCTAGTGCATCCTATGCATGTAACTTGATAGAAAGGCGCTCAACATGCCGAATGAGTTTGTAAGTGTAATCAAGCCGACCGTGGGGCGGCCTTCGGGCGAGGGCAAGGGGCATGCCTATCCGGTGCTGCCAGTGCGCGAGACCGTGCTGTTTCCCCACCAGGTGCTGCCGTTGACGGTAGGTCGTGAGAGTTCGATCCAGCTGATCCAGTCCCTCGGCGAAGACAAGACCATTTTGGTCGTGGCGCAGCGGGATGCGCGCCAAGACACCCCTGACGGCGGTGATCTGTACACGGTAGGGACTCGGGCCACGGTGCACAAGGTCGTCAAAATGCCGAATCAGAGTTTGTTTGTCTTTACAGAGGGCACGGAGCGGGTACAGCTTGGTGCGTTTACGCAAAGCCAGCCATTTCTCACCGCCGAAGCTGATTCGATCGCAGAAACTGTTCCCGAAGCTTCGCCCGAGATGGAAGCACTGCAGAGAAATGTTTTGAGCCAGTTTCAGGAAGTCGTGAGCTCTTCGTCGACGCTTTCGGACGACCTGCAGACGATTGCTCTCAACATCGACGATCCCTCGCGTCTCGCCGATTTCGTGGCGTCGAATCTGCCCTTTCTGAATACCGCAGAGAAGCAGGATCTGCTGGAAACCGTGGACACAAAGGTGCGCCTGGAGAGGCTCACCGCCCAACTGGCCAAGGAACTTGAAGTGCAGCAATTGCGCAACAAGATCCAAAGCGAGGTGCAGGACTCGGTGCAGCAGTCCCAGCGGGATTACTATCTGCGCGAGCAGATGAAAGCCATTCAGAAGGAACTGGGCGACCAGGACGACACCCAGAAGGATATCGCTGAGCTGCGCGAGAAGATCGAAAATGCGGGCATGCCCGAGGACACCAAAAAGGACGCTCTGAAGGAACTCGGAAGGCTGAGCCGGATGAACCCGGCTGCCGCAGACTACTCCCTGACCCGCAATTACGTCGAGTGGCTGGCTGTCTTGCCATGGGGCAAGAGTTCCTCCGAGGCGGTGGACATTCTCAAGGCAAAGGAAGTCTTGGATGCTGACCACTACGGCTTGAAGAAGGTCAAGGATCGCATTCTGGACTACCTGAGCGTGCGCCGGTTGAAGCCGGATATGAAGGGCCCGATCTTGTGCTTTGTCGGGCCTCCGGGCGTGGGTAAGACGTCACTGGGCCGTTCCATCGCGAAGGCTCTGGGGCGCAAGTTCTCCCGCATCTCGCTGGGTGGCATGCACGATGAGGCAGAGATCCGCGGTCACCGCCGAACCTATATCGGGGCTCTTCCTGGACAGATCATCCAGCACTTGAAGCGTGTTGAGGTGAACGATCCGGTGTTCATGCTGGACGAGATAGACAAACTCGGCCGCGACTTCCGTGGTGACCCGGCCTCGGCGCTGCTCGAGACTCTGGACCCGGAGCAGAACAACACGTTCCGTGACAACTACCTCGATCAGCCATTCGATTTGAGCAAGGTGCTCTTTATCTGCACAGCCAATCAGTTGGACACAATTCCTGGACCCTTGCTGGATCGCATGGAAATCATTGAGCTGACCGGCTACACCGAGGAGGAAAAGGTTGCGATTGCGGAGCGGTACCTGATTCCTCGTCAGGTGAAGGAGAACGGCCTGGAGCCCGAGTCCCTGGAGATTCCGACGGAGGTTGTGGGTACGATCGCACGGCACTACACACGTGAGGCTGGCGTACGGCGGCTCGAGCAGCTGATTGGCACAGTGGCCCGCAAGACCGCACGGCGTGTGGCAGAAGGAACCATGCATCCGGAAAACGGCGACAAGCTAGTAGTTACTCCGGACACCGTCAAGGAATTCCTCGGTGGCATCAAGGTACGCGTCGACACGGAGATTGCCGAACGCACCAAGCGCGCTGGCGTGGCCGTAGGCCTTGCCTGGACCCCTGTGGGCGGCGATGTGCTCTTCATCGAGGCAAACAAGATGAAGGGGAAAGGTGGATTCTCCATCACCGGCCAGATCGGCGACGTGATGAAGGAATCCATGCAGGCGGCGCTGACCTGGGTACGGTCCAACGCTGGTGATCTCGGCTTGGACCCGGATGTTCTGAAAGACATCGACCTGCACATCCACGTGCCGGCCGGTGGGATTCCGAAGGACGGTCCCAGCGCCGGAGTCACGATGGCAACCGCGATTGTTAGCCTGCTGACCGATACTCCGGTGCGGCCGCTGCTTGCGATGACGGGTGAGATCACGCTGAGCGGCAATGTGCTGCCAGTAGGCGGCATCAAGGAAAAGTTCCTTGCGGCCAAGCGAGCAGGGGTTCGGGATGTCATCCTACCGATCGATGTGAAGTCCAACGTAGAAGAGGACCTCACGCCGGACCAGACAGACGGCGTGACGATCCACTACGCCTCGCGCATAGAGGATGTATTGAATGTTGCCTTGCCCAAGACACCGGGCGAGGCCGTTCAGGATGAAGAGGTTCGCGAAGAGGTGCTCGCAGAGGTCGCCTAAAGTCAATGCACTCAAAGAGGGCTGGAGCGTCATGCTCCGGCCTTTTTGTCTTACATGGCTCTCTCTTGGTCGCCTTGCGGTTGCAGATGGCCTTCCAGAAAGCCTGAGACGGCGAGCAGTAAACGGGGAAGAGCGGCGCTGCTGAACCAGTGACCTTCGGTCTCAAGAATCTCGGTGCGGTGAGCCACGTTCAGCTCGGTGAGCCTCCGGTCCAGGGTGTTGGCATACTTCACGGGGACCACCGTGTCCTGCGCCCCATGGATGATCAGCGTGGGTGGGAAGCGCTCCGTCGCGAGGGTGTCATAAGGCGCCGCGAGCCCACCGGAAATCTCCACCACGGCGCGGACCCTGCTTGCCTCCGAGGTTGCGTGACTGGCCGAAAGCTCGGCGGCCAGGCCGAGACTCAGGAAGGCCCCGAGCGAGACGCCCGCTAGAACAACGCGTTGCGGGTCCATACCTGGACGGGAGGCAACGAAGCGCACTGCCTCGTTCACTGTGGCGAGCCACAGTGGGATATGGACGCCATCGTTAATGGTCCCGAAATCAGCGCGGACGGTGCCGGTTCGATCGAAGTAGTGAGGTGCATACAGCGCGATTCCGGCCTGGTGCAGAAATGGGCCGAAGCGGGAGGTCCAGAAGTCGAGATTGCCACCAGCGCCATGCAGGAGAACGATCGCGGCCCCGCTGCGGGGCGGCACACCGTCGATCTCCTGTGTGTAAAGCCGGATGGGGGTGTGTTCAACGGTAAACTCTAGGTGATTCGCCACACTCGATGAGATGCCAGGCCGTGGCCGGCGTGAACAGGTTGGGAATATGCAAGGCATGGAGAGCGGGGAATCGCTGCTGCTGATCGACACCTGCGGAGAACGGGGATCGGTAGCCCTGTTTGCAGGCGAGCAACTCGTTCATGAGGTGACGCTGCCCGAGCGAACCGCCTCCGCCGCGCTTCTTGGGGCCGTGCGGGAGGTACTCGCGACAGCTGCGCTGCGCTTGCA
>CAXTGN010000087.1:0-13283 GCA_964243455.1 uncultured Acidobacteriaceae bacterium | reverse complement strand
GCTGAGTTGCCGTGAGTTGATGCGGCGCATGACGCTGGTCGGGCAGGACCCGTCGACGCTGACCGCGATCCTGGTCACGCACGAGCATCTGGATCATGTTGCCGGATTAGCGGTGCTGGCGCGGCGGTTGAATGTCCCGGTGTTTTTTACGGAAGCCACGCACCGGGCGTGGGTGCGCATGCTGACTCCACGCAAGACGATGACCTACGCCCAGTGGCTGGCCCAGCTGCAGCGCGAGCGGGAGCAACGAAGCACCGAGCCCGCTGGCGGCCACCTGCCGGCTCATGTGCATCGTGGGGCTGAGGGTGGCGCTGGCGGTGGCGCGATGGTTGCGGTGGAGGCGGAGGAGTGTTGCGAGGCGGAGGAGGACCGGCCGGCGGTCAGGCGCGATCCTTCGTTTCTGCCTACGGTGGAGTACTTCCGGGCAGGGCAGCGGTTTTCGATCGGTGAGATCGACATCAGTCCGTTTACGATTCCGCACGATGCGGTGGATCCGTGTGGATTTGTGTTCCATGCTCGCAAGGAAAGCCTGCGGATGGCGATTGCGACCGATCTTGGCTATCTGCCGCCCAACGTGAAGATGGCGCTGCGGGAGGTGGATGTGCTGCTGATGGAGTCCAACCACGATCTGGAGATGCTGAAGGACGGGCCGTACCCGTGGTCGCTGAAGCAGAGGGTGTTGTCGCGGGTAGGGCATCTGTCCAATGCGGCTGCGGCTGATTTCCTGTCGCGGGACTACGATGGCGGCGCGCATACGATTGTGCTGGGACACCTGTCGGAGCAGAACAACCTGCCGGAGCTGGCGCGGATGGCGGCGGAAGAGGCGATCGGCGATCGGCTGTCTTTGCTTGGGAACCGGGTGGTTCTGGCGGCGCAGGAGTCGCCGCTGAACCCGATCTGCCTGTAAGGTGCCTCCTTTGCAACTTCTTTGCATCGTCTGCGTATGAAGTAGAATCAAGAAGGAACGGCACATGGGCTCTTATGCGGTGACATCCCGGCGACCCCGTCAAAGCACCTGCAACGATCACGTTGTGGGAGCGATCCTTTCGGGCTGGCGGTATGACATTTCCAGCGTACCCCCGGAGTTGCGGGTGGATTACGAAGACCATCTTCGGACGTGCGATCACTGCCACAACCGGCAGCGGCTGCACCGGACGGTGGACATGCTGCTGTTTGCGGCGACGACGCTTTCGTTTGCGGCGTTTCTTCTTGCGGCGGTGGTTCTGCATCGCCTGCACACGCTGAGCCACCTGAGCGGCTTGCATGTTCCGCTGCATCCGCAGACCGACCTGATCCACTCGCATATCCCGGCCAGCATTACGCTGAGCCTGCAGGCTGTAGCGATTCTGGGGATGCTGGTGTCGATGGTGCTGTGGGTGCTGGTGGCCGTAGCTACCCCGATTCCCGGGATGGTCTCAGAGATGCGGGAACGTGTGGTTCCCAGCATGCGCGAGCGTCTGGGTAAGCAGGCGGCATAGGGCCAGGGTTTCCCCTGGCACGTTGACCCATGAGCCAGCCGATCGAGGATAGCCGAACAGGGTCCTCGAACACGGCGATCCACGAAATCGAAAACACCAATGCGGCTTCCTCTCCGCCGTCGCTGCTGGGCTACCCCGCTACCTATCTTCTGATCGGCATCAACGTCGCCGTGTACCTGGCGATGTTTCGCTTCGGCCCCTTGCCCGAGATCCTGCGGAGCCATGGGTTGCTCTCGTGGCGCTTCACGGGCGGTGGCGACCCGGCTGGCTGGCTGGCGCAGATCTTTACAGCGCCCTGTGGCGAACGTGTGCTGACGTATTTCGGGGGATGCACACCGGACCGCGTTCTGGTGAATGGGCAGTGGTGGCGGCTGGTGACGTCCATCTTTGTGCACGTCACCCTGTTGCATCTGCTGCTGAATATGTGGTGCCTGTGGAACCTGGGGCTGTTTGGAGAGCCGTTGCTGGGCAAGCCTGGCCTGATCGCGGTGTACCTGCTTACCGGAACGGCAGGGATGTTGCAGTCGGTGCTGCTGAGCCTGCTTTCGGGGCATCTCGGCGTTGTGGTGGCCGGAGCCTCCGGAGCGGTGTTCGGGATCGCTGGCATTCTGATCGTGCTGTTATCCAATCGCAAGCTGGCTGCGCCGTGGGCGGAGCTGCGAAGTCTGCGCAGGCAGGTGATCTTCTTTGCCTTGGCGAATCTTCTGCTGGGCGTCCTGCCGGATCTGGTGCCACGCGTCTTCCCGGGCCTGTTCCGGATGCTGCATCTTGATCCGGGGTCCCTGCCCAGCATCGATAACAGCGCGCATCTGGGCGGATTTTTCTGCGGGCTGGCGCTGGGTCTGCCGCTTTTTCCGCGGTTAACCTCAGGCCGGTCCAGCTACCGGGCCCGGCAGGTGCTGGTCTTCTGCAGTGCCGGTCTGGTGTTGTTGCTGCTGAGTTATGCCGTGGCAAGCTTTGCGCGGTCGCTCACGGCGTAGTCGTCAATCGGCAGAGACGACGGCGGTGGCGGCAAATTTTCGTACCATGGCCAGCAGCAGGCGACGGTCGCTCTCGGTGAGATTGCTGGCGTAGCGTTGAATCTCGGTGAGGAAGTGAATCTCGGATACGTTGAGGCTCACGCCGGGCATGTCACGGACGGGGTCGTCGGCAAAGAACTGGCTTAAGGGGAGGTCGAGGGCGAGGGCGATCTTCTGCAGCGTTTCGAGCGAGGGGACGGTGTGGCCATTTTCGACGCGGGAGAGATAGCAGCGCAGCAGACCTGTGCGCTTTTCGATATCGCCCTGGGACATGCCGCGCTGCAGCCGGAACTCACGGATCGTCACGCCGATATTGATCGGCGCCGGCTGCAAGGGGAGCGCCGGTTCAGGCGGCAGGGCGATGTGCAGGTTTGCCATTAGCCGGAGAGTAACGGGCGCCCGTGCCTGCCGCAAGAGCGAAAATTCGTTCGCCCCACCAATCGAACCAGCAGAGATTCTTGTACGGAAAGGGACCTGTCACGATTTAGGGGCAGCCGGACAGGTGATAAGGGACCGGCCCAGGAAGATGGAAGGGACACTAACCCATGTACATGCCACCGTTTACATCGAGGGTGTGGCCGGTGATGTAGCCAGCCGCTTCGGAGGCCAGAAAGACGGCTGCGGAGGCAATGTCGTCCACGCTCCCGTAACGGCCTAAAGGGATATGGGCGAGGATGCCTGCCTTTTGATCGTCGGTGAGGACGTCGGTCATGGCTGTCTGGATGAACCCGGGAGCAATGGCGTTGACGGTGATGGCGCGGGAGGCGAACTCACGGGCCAGGGACCTGGTCAGGCCGATCAGGCCGGCCTTGGAGGCAGCGTAGTTAGCCTGGCCGGCGGCACCGGTCTGGGCCATGACCGACGTGATGTTCAGGAGCCGGCCCCAGCGAGCCCTCATCATGGGCGTAAGCAGGGCCTGGGTGAGGAGAAAGGATCCGGTCAGATTAGCGCGCAGGACGTCTTCAAAGTCTGCGGTCTTCATGCGCAGGGCAAGGGTGTCCCGGGTAATGCCGGCGTTATTAACGAGGACGTGGACGGCGCCGAAGTGGGACAGGACGGATTTGGCGCCCGTCTTGATCGAGTCCTCGGAGCTGAGGTCGAGGGCAAAGACTTCAGCGGTGCCGCCGGCGGCTTCGATCTCGGATTTCACTTCGGCGAGTTTGGGTTCGTTCCTGGCGGCGAGCGCCAGATGGCAGCCATCCCCGGCCAGGCTAAGGGCGATAGCGCGGCCGATGCCCTGTGAGGCTCCGGTGACAAGGGCGATGCGTGGTTGCGGGGCGGACATGTACGGTTTGGGGACTCCTGTAGCGTTTGCGTCAGCCTCAGGATAACGGACGTGTTCTTCAGAGGCGTCCGGTCGATATACTGACGGCTCCATGAGTCCGTTGCTGTCCCAAGCCGCCCCCGAGACTACGCCCCCTGCTCAAAGCGCTGCCGAAGAGGTTTCTGCGGCCGCGAACGTCGCCAAGGCGGCGACGACGGATGTGTATGCGATCCATGGCGCGGAGCCCGAGGTGCTGGCCTACGCGATGGCGAAGTACTCGCGGTCGGCGCTGAGTCTGCGGGAGTCGCTGGCCGAGATCAGTACGCAGCGGGCAGAACAGTTCCTGAATACGTTTTATTTCCAGTATGGGCATCGGTCCATTGCCGATCTGGCGCATGTGCCGATGGCGGTGGAACGGCTGAGCCTGTTGGCGGCCATCGCCCTGGTGGATGAGACACGCTGGGATGGGCAGGAGCGGTCGACACGGTATCAGGATTTTCGGCGATCCGGCTGGTATACACCGATTTTGCCGGAGGATCAGTGCGAGGTCTTCGAGAAAGCCATTGAGGCCCTGTTTACGAGTTACGACCGCTTAAGCCAGGGGATGACCGAGGCCCTGAAGCAGGTCGTCTCTCGCCCTGAGGCGATGAAGCCGGAGAGCTACGAACGGACGCTGCGGGCGCGGGCGTTCGATGTCGCCCGGTACCTGCTCCCATTAGCAACCAATACCTCTCTGGGCCAGATTGTGAATGCGCGAACTCTGGAGACGCAGATCTCCCGGCTGCTTTCGAGCCGATTTGCCGAGCTCCGAGCCCTGGGGACGCGGCTACGCGAGGCAGCGAAAGAACCGGCCTGGAACCTGCTGCGGGATCGGCTGGAAGAGATGGCCGGGGAGGGCACGGTGGCCCCGGAGGCAACGCCCGAGCTGCTGCAAGAGCTGATGCCCGAGGTGCGGACCGCCCCCACGCTGGTGAAGTATGCGGAGCCGAACCCTTATCTGCAGCTCAGTTGCACGGAGTTGGACCAGGCTGCGCGAGAGTTGATGAAGGATGCGCCGATCTACCCCGCCCCATTGGTGGACCTGCTGGATGACGATGAGGATCTCGAGGTGGAGATTGCGACATCGTTGCTGTACCCGCATTGCCACTATTCCTACCGGCAGCTGCGGGGTGCGGTCGGCGCGCTTACGGAGGCTCGGCGGGACGAGATTATCGAACTCGGCGTGCGGCACCGGGGCAGGCACGATGAGCTGCTCCGCGGCTTCAAGAGCGGCGAGGGATTCCGATTCGACATTCTGATGGATATCGGCGGGTTCCGTGACATGCACCGTCACCGGCGATGCGTGCAGTTGATCCAGCAGTTCAGCAACCTGCACGGCTATGAGGAGCCGGTGTGTCCGGGGCAACCTACGCTGGCTGAGGCAGGGTTGGACGGGCTGTACCGCGACGCCATGACGGCAGCGTATGCCGCGTATGACCAGGTGCGAACGAGCGGCGCGCCGGAGGCGGCGGAGAATGCGCAGTACCTGCTGCCGCTGGGGACGCGTTGCCGGTCGATGTTCAAGATGGACTTTGCCGAGGCGCTGTATATCTCCGAGCTGCGGTCCGGTGTGGCGGGTCACTACAGTTACCGGCTGGTCGCGTGGGCTATGTACAAGGCCGTCGCGGCGAAACATCCCTCCCTGGCAAAGCTGTACCGGATCCAGGATGTGTCGGAGCCGGTGGATTTGTTGAAGCGGTAGGGTGCCATTCAGGAGATTTCGGGATCCTGCCGGGATGCGAAGCGAAACGGATTGAAGCTGGTGTGGGCGTCGAAGACGTCGGAATGTTCGGTGCGTTTGAGGGTGTTGACGACGAGGTAGGTCAGCGGTGTTGCTAAGACTTCATAGGCGACCTTGAGCAGATAACCCTGCCAGATGATCGTCAGCAGCGTGTGCGCGGGCATGCGGCCGGCGAAGGTCAGGGTAATGACGAGGACGGTATCGACGGCCTGACCGACGACGGTGGAGCCGACGGTGCGAGTCCAGAGATGCCGGCCCCCGGTGAGGAGCTTGAGACGGGCCATGGTGTAGGAGTTGGCGAACTCGCCCGCCCAGTACGCGATGAGGCTGGCGGCCAAGAGGCGCGGAAGGAAGCCGAAGACTGTGACAAAGGCCCCCTGGTTGTGCCAGGACGGATCAGCGGGCAAGGCGATCACAAAGGCCGAGACGCCGTAGAGCAGGGCAGTGCCAAAGAAGCCCAGCCAGATGGCGCGGCGTGAGGCTGCGTACCCGTAGACCTCCGTAAAGACGTCGCCAAAGATGTAGGTGAGCGGGAAGAGCACCATGGCGCCGGATGTCGTGAACGGGCCTACACGGACGATCTTCTGGGCGAGCAGGTTGGAGACCAGAAGGACGACGACAAAGGCCGTTGTGAGGGCGTCGAGAAAGCGGAAGGGGCGCACGGTGCCAGCGTAGCGCAGAAAGCCGCCTTTTGGGGCAAAGCGAAGTGTGTCAAGATCACGGGAGTAATGTCCGGGATTCCCACAAAGTCGTAGGTTTCTCTTCGCCTTTCCTTTGCTTTTGAGGAGCTTTGGATGCTAGACTCAGGCCTGTATCGCCCCACCAGGAGAGCTATCGTGGCAGATGATCGCAACCGGGCTATTGAGTCCGCCCTTTCGCAATTAGAGAAGCAGTTTGGCAAGGGCTCGGTGATGCGGCTCGGGTCCAAGGAGGCCATTGTTCCGATCGCGGTGATTGGGACGGGGTCGATCTCGTTTGACGCGGCGCTGGGAGTAGGCGGTGTGCCGCGCGGGCGTGTGATCGAGATTTTCGGGCCGGAAAGCTCGGGTAAAACGACAATTACGCTGCAGATTATCGCGGAAGCGCAGCGGATGGGCGGTCTGGCGGCTTTTGTGGACGCGGAGCATGCGCTTGACCCGGGGTATGCCAAGAAGCTGGGCGTGGATGTGGACAATCTGCTGGTATCCCAGCCTGATTATGGTGAGCAGGCCCTGGAGATTACCGAAGCCCTGGTGAAGTCGGGCGCGGTCGATGTGCTGGTGGTGGATTCTGTCGCGGCCCTGGTCCCGAAGGCTGAGCTCGACGGTGAGATGGGTGACTCCCACGTAGGTCTGCAGGCGCGCTTGATGTCGCAGGCGCTACGAAAGCTGACCGGAACCGTATCGAAGTCGCGGACGTGCCTGATCTTCATCAATCAGATCCGTGAGAAGATCGGCGTCATGTTCGGCAACCCCGAAACCACGACCGGTGGACGAGCGTTGAAGTTCTACTCCTCGGTGCGTATTGACATCCGGCGTATCGGTGCGGTGAAGGATGGCGAGGTGGTTGTCGGGTCACGTACCAAGGTCAAGATCGTCAAGAACAAGGTGGCTGCCCCGTTCCGTGATGCGGAGTTCGACATCCTGTATGGCGAGGGTATCTCGCGTGAAGGCGATACGCTTGATCTCGCTGTTGTGAACAACATCGTGGAGAAGTCGGGAGCGTGGTACAGCTTCTCCGGCGAGCGCATCGGTCAGGGCCGTGAGAATGTCCGGAACTACCTGAAGGACAACAAGGATATTTTTGCGCGGATCGATATAGAGCTTCGTAAGAAGCTCGGGCTTACGAAGCCGGACGAGGCTGAGATCCCGGCGGTTCCGCAGAACGGTCCAGCGCAGGCCACTGAGGTTGTGCGCGGACGTCGCGCGAACTAAGAAGGCGTTCCTGAAGCGGACCCGCTCTGTCGGGTCCGCTTATGTTATGTGGGGAAGGACGTACAACTGCAAAGGCAAACGCAGATTCCCTTCGGGAATGACAACAATGGGCCAGGTCTTTGGGTTTATTCCGGTCGCGACGGGACGTTCTGAGGTGAATTGCTCTTTGATTTAGGGATAGAGCAGCGTTCTGGACCAGGAGTCACCTGACCGCGTGAAGAGGAGCCGATCGTGGAGTCGGTCGGGACCGTCGATCCAGAACTCCATTGCTTCCGGCTGCAGCAGGTAGCCTCGCCAGAACGAAGGCCTGGGGATTTCTCCTTCCTGGTGCGCACTCTCGAAGGTGCTCACTTCGTCTTCGAGGGTTGTGCGGCCCGGCAGTGGACGGCTTTGTTGCGAGACAGCGGCACCGATCTGGCTTCGGCGTGAGCGGCTATGGAAGTATTCATCGGTCACTGCATCAGCCAAATTGGCGACCGGGCCGGCAATGCGAATCTGTCTGCGCAGGGACTTCCAATGGAGGCAGAGCGCGCCACGCGGGTTGGCCTCCAGTTGGCAGCCCTTTTGGCTTTCGGCATTGGTGAAAAAGCTGAAGCCCTGATCCTCGATGTTTTTTACGAGGACCATGCGGATACTTGGAACGCCGTCAGCCGTTGCGGTCGCCAGGGCGGCGGCGTTGGGGTCGTTCGGTTCGCTACCTTCAGCAAGGTGCAGCCAATCGCGAAAGAGCAGGATTGGATCTTCACCCTGCAACTCTGGTCGGGTCGTCATATGTGGACTGATGTCGTGTCAGCGCGTGATGGAAGGCGAGCCACGTGACCGTATCGCCCGTATCAAAAAAAAGGGGAGTTGGTTGTTCCCTGCAAACGGAGGACGGAAGGGTGAGCGCTGCTGATGGTTGGAAAAGCAGGGCGGAGCAGAAATCCAACCGCGAATTCCCTTTGGGAATGACAAGAAGGAAAAGCGGCCCTCAACCTACGTGACGGTGATGTCTCCCTGCAACGTGTGGTCTTGACCGGCTCAGATCACCTCGTCTCCGGTCTCCTATCTTGTGGCGTTGACGAGATCGGTCAGGGGCTGAAGGAAGGTGAACTGCACGATGGCGTTGCGCTTTTTCGCGTCTTCGATCCTGGCCAGGCTGGCTCCCTTCCACTCTGAGGGGGCGGGGTGTCCCTGGCTGAGATAGTCCACGGCTTGCTGCCCGATTGCGGTCAGCTGCAGGAGCTGCTCGGCGCGCCCCTGCATCACCGCTAGCCGGGGTGCCGTGCGCATCTGCTCGATTACGGGCGGAACGGAGGCGGCTTCGTTCCGGAAAAACGAAAGCAGGATCTCGCGGCTGCCCGCTGAGGTGCCCGTCTGTTGTTTGGGATCGGTGAGGAACTGACGCGTTGCCAGTTCTATCGTGTGCCGGATGGGTGGGTCGGGACGTACCGCATCGACGAAGCTCGTTAGCGGTGTGAGCTGGGAGGTGTGCTGCTGCTGGTAGCGCTCTCCGAAGGGCACCGGCTCGAACGCTTCTGCAAAGGTGCGCAGAGTGTCAATGTTCTCGGACTCGACCATGCTACGCAGGCCGGCGTCCTCGCTGGTCAGATGACGGAGCCCGAGTGTTTCGAGTTCCACGGAGACTGGCTCGAGGCGCCGGTACATGTCGTCTACATCGCGCAGGCTTTGGCTGGACCAGAAACGCTCGGCCATGGCGGCCGTGCGCGGCCAGATGCGTGAGTCAATTGTCCGCTGATCCAGGTGCTCAGCCCACATGCAGACCTCACCGCCCAGGATGAGCTTCTGTTGCTCCGGAGTCAGCTTTGTATCCGCCGGGACGGGGTCGGCCAGGTAGTGAATCGATGCGGGACGCATCCCGTCGAGGTAATACGGTGCGGACAGGACGCCCTGATAGCCCTGCGCTGCCCCTTTGGCGAGCGAGGCTTCGCCACGCCATGACTGCACGACGACGTCCCTCGGCAGAGCCGGATTGAAGATCTCATCCCAGCCCACCATGCGCTTGTTCAGACCGGTCAAGATCTTGAGAACACGCCCGTTGAAATATGCCTGCAGCGCGTCATTGTTCTCGAGGTTGTGGTCTTTCATGAACGCGAGGATGCGAGGGTTCTTTTTCCAGTCCGGGGCCGGCGCTTCGTCGCCCCCGATGTGGACGTACTGATCAGGGAAGATGGTCGCCATCTCGGTGAGGAAAGAAGAGATGAATCGATAGGTCTCCTCGCGTGTCGGGTCGAGCACGTAGTCGGAGACGCCAAACTCACGTCGGATGCCTGTGGGTGCCGTGCCGCTCGCCAGTTCAGGGTAGGCGACGAGCCAGGCTGTGGAGTGGCCCGGCATCTCGAACTCGGGCACGACGCGGATGCCGCGGTCGCGAGCGTACCGCACCAATTCAATTGCGTCCTCCTGCGTATAGAACAGTCCGTCGGAGCCCATGGCCGTGAGCCTGGGAAAGCGCTTGCTTTCGATACGAAAGCCCTGGTCTTCCGTGAGGTGCCAGTGAAAAACGTTGAGTTTCACCGCGGCCATGGCGTCGATGTTGCGCTTCAGCACCGGGAGCGGCTCGAAGTGGCGGCCGCAATCGATCATCAGGCCACGCCAACGAAAGCGTGGCGAGTCCTGAATGGTTACAGAAGGGATTGCGTAGGCGGAGCCCTCCGGCTGTACGAGTTGCATGAGGGTCTCGATCGCGTGCAAGGCGCCCAGCGTGGTGGCTGCCTCGATGCGGATAGAGGAGGTAGGACTCGTCATCATTCAGAACCTGTACCGCTGGGCCGTCAGAGGCTACGACAAGGGTCAGGACGGCGGGCTCTGAGTGCAGAATCTGCTTTGCGAAGGGCAGCCCTGTTCTGTCTTCGAGGTGTTGCAGGGCACGTTCGACAGCGGCGTGCAGCCGGGGCGAGTCTGTTTGCGGCAAGCTTACCGAGAAGCCTGAAGTGATCGGGAGCGAGCCGGCCTGCGAGGTGACCACGGCCGGCTGCGGCATCAGGTTGTTGCGAAAGGGCGAGGCCACTTGCCCCACGAAGTTGGGGCTGAAGGTCGCGACAGACGCCGCAAAGAAAATGATGGTGCCACGGCGTAGCTGTTGGACCATGTTGCTCCCAGAGTGATGACCCTCACGATGGTGGGTACTCATCGTCGCTTAGTTAAGCATATGGGCGCTTCCGTGTGCGATTCGTTGTGTCGTTTCATTGCCCGGCAGTGCGTCTTGTGCCGACCGCATAGGGAGAAATCATCAAGCGCCGAGCAAGAGTACGGGCACTCCATGATGGGCGAGACCGCCGGTGTCGGTTCGCGAGCGAAGGCATTCAGCGAGGGATAATCCAGGGGATCAGAAACTGCTGGACCGCAACGAGGAGACCTATGAGTGCGGTCAGAGAAATGCTGTGCAGGAAGGTGCGAGCGAACACTGTCCCTTCCTTGCCTTTGAGTTCTGTTACGGCTGTTCCCGTTGTGAGGTTCTGAGGCGAGACCATCTTTCCCATGACGCCGCCTGAGGAGTTTGTGGCAGCCAAAAGGACGGGACTGAGATGAAGTTGATTGGCGGCGACGACCTGCAGATTGCCGAACAGAGCATTTCCGGAGGTATCGCTTCCGGATAGCAGGACAGCGGTCCAGCCCAAAAAGGGGGAGAGAGAAACACGAAGTATCGTCCCGCCGATGCGGCACCAAGTCCGATCGTGTAGGTCAGCCCCGAGTAGTTCATCAGGTAAGCCAGACCGACGATGAGCACGACGGTTGCGACGGCTAGCCGAATCTGCTTCCCTGTTGCGACGACGCAGTGAAGAAAGGTCTCGCGGGCGGACGGCTGACAAAGCTGGTGAGGACGGCCGCGGTAAGGATCGCCGTGCCTGTGCCTAACGGCTGGAAGTCCCAGACCGCTGCATAGGGCAAATCTCGGTAGAGCGTGATCGAGACAACATTGTGCAGTCCTGGCCAGTGGATCCCGTGGCCACCCAGCTTTGAGATGGACAACGTGGTCCAGACGATCACCGTCGCCGAGACGATGATCCAAGGCGACCAGGCCTGCCAGAGAGTGGATCCGGAGGCCGTGTCGCGAGGGGTATGCCAGCCAGCAATCTGGAATTGCGGGTGAGGAGCGGGTCGCCCAGAATTTCAGGAGAAGAAGCGTTGAAATCATGCAAGTGACGGACGAGAGCACGTCGGTAAGGGCATAGTTCAGGAAGTTGGAGCACAGGAACTGGGCCGAAGCGAAGCTTCCGCCCGCCATCAGCAGCACTGGCCAAACACCTCGGATGGACCGAAGTCCTCCGTAGGCACCGATCACGTAGAAGGGAAGCAGAACGGAGAACCATCGGCAACTGACGCCCAACCATAGCTGCCAGCAGATGTGGCGGAAGGTGTGTCACGGCGCCGAGAACTGTGATGGGAGTGCCGAGAGCCGCGAAAGCGACCGGAGCGGTGTTGAAGATCAGGGTGAACACCACGGATTCGAGAGCCGGGAGGCCCAGCATGATGAGCAGCGAACTCGTAATCGCGACAGGTGTGCCGAATCCAGCGATGCCTTCCAGAAGTGCACTGAAGCTAAAACCGACGACAACCAGAATGACGCGGCGATCCCCGGGCAGAGCCTCGATTATCCAGTGTTTCAAGGGGTCGAAGCGGCCTGACCTGACGAAGATATTGTAGAGCAGCAACGCATTGAAGACGATCCACGCAACTGGCCAGAGCGCGAGGCTGCCCCGCTGGCAAAGGCATCGAGGGCAAGCCTGTGAGGAAAACGCCACGGACCGATCGCTACAAGAAAGCTCACGATGAGACCGGCAAGGCACGCTTGCCAGGCAGGGCGCTTGAGAGCACCGAGAAAGAACAGGACGATGAAAATGGGGGAGGCCGCAACCAGAAAGGACCAGAGCAGAGAACCGGCCACAGGGGTGAGCAGTTGGTGAAACATACAGCCATCCCTTCAGGGTGGGCGTGGGTATGTGCGACAGCGAATCCCTCCGCTACAGCAGTCCAGCTCCGCCATCCACGACGATGACTGTGCCAATGGAGTAGGTGTCTTCCATAAGGTAGAGGTAGGCGGTGGCAAGCTCGGCAGCTTCGCCAACCCGACCCGCGGGAAGTCGCTCCTCTTCATCCCGGTAGAACTTTCCAGTTCGACGTCTGTTTTACTGTTCCAGCGCGGTGTCCTGGAGATGCCAGGGGAGACAGCGTTTACACGAAGGGAGCGAGCTCGACGGCAAGGGCACGCGTAAGACCCTCAATGGCACTCTGGATGCTTGCCTGCAAGGCTTCGGGAAGATGTTTTTCAAATCGGCATGAGCCTTGCGGACCGTTTCCTGGCGGCTGGAGGCGATGGCATCGCATGATTGTCTCTCCAGATTGGACCGAGTGCACTGCCCTAAGCGGGCGGAGAAGACAAACGCTTCCCGGGCGGTAACAGCACTCTACGCCGGGACGCCACGAAAGCGAACCAAAAGCGCGCGATGGAATGACGGAGAAACGCTGATGGCTAGCTCAGAGAACGCTTTCGCGCGTCCGGGGTTTTCTTCGGTCTAAAGGTGTGTCGAAGGTAAGGTTTTGGCGAGACGACTCCCGCACTCGATGCATCGATGCGTCTTCTGAGAAAGTTTACGAACGGGTTAGGCTCAACGATCCGAAAAAGGCCATGTGCATGAATCGCTCCGAAGGACGCGGAAGTTTGCAGATGCTTTACTGGCGCTCCAGGGTAAGGGCATAGATGTCGTCTGTCCCGGCGTCGCGAAGCATCAATGGTCGATCGCTTGGGTCAAGGCCCATCCACAGCGTATAGGCACCTGTGTATTGCGCGCCCTTTAGAGCGGCGAGGACTTCCTTTTTACCGTCAGC
>CAXTGN010000086.1:12864-13405 GCA_964243455.1 uncultured Acidobacteriaceae bacterium | reverse complement strand
TCACCTTCCTCCAACAGCAATCGAACGATCTCTGTCCGTCCATACTGTGCGGCCAGAGCAAGAGCAAGGTGGCGATCATCCGAACTGGACCTCGCAATGAGTCTCTGGCAGTCACGCAACCGGCCTAGAGCCGCTGCCACGGGCAGGTCCAAGTTCGCACCTTCTTCCAGCAAGGCCAGCACCGCGTCACGCTCATTCAGCACAGCAGCGGCTCGAACAGCGCTGTTCGGATCGGCTCCGTGGGAACAAAGGAGAGCAATCAAGGGGCGCTGCACCTTGCACTCGCGAGCCACACTCCCCGTTGCTACGAGCATCAGAGTCTCTTTCCGCGAAGCCGCATCCGGTCCGGCCTCCAGAATGACCCGAGCGACCTGAATGATGTCAGTCGCAAGCTTTCCGTGGCGAACAGGATTCTCAGCCACAAACTCAAGCAGCGACGGCGAGCGAAAGTAGTTTGCACCTTCGAAGAGCACATGCTGATGCACGAGCTTGGGGTGTTGCCGTAGCCAGTCTCGCAGTCCCGCAACGTCGCCTGCGTCAA
>CAXTGN010000086.1:7141-12854 GCA_964243455.1 uncultured Acidobacteriaceae bacterium | reverse complement strand
AACAGCTTGGTTGAAGACAGGGTCGGCTATGCGCTCGTGATGGGGTAAATCCAGCCGATCAGCAAGGGTGGGAGCTTCAATGCGGTGCTTCAACCTGGCCCAGTTCGGGAAGCCGCGCTCGCGTGCTATGGCCAGTTGCGCGTCACTGAGACTCAGGCTGCTGGCAAAGATGCTGTCATCTGTTGCATGGGCGTAGCGGGGATGAAATTCGCGAATGCGTTGTGCCGCTGCTGATAGACGCGCAGCGTGGTCCCTGAGCAAATCTTTCGCTTGGTGCCTCAAGTGGGCGACATGAGGATTCGATGGGAGAGGACGTACTGGCATAACGAACTTCCTTTCAAAAGCCCGAGATCCGCATACGATGGGCAAAAGGTGAGTTCGTGAAATAGATTGTCTTGCTGCCAGGTGAACTTCTGTTCTTTCCGCGGACCGGATGCGCCCTGAACGCAAAATCAGGCTACCATGGGCGCAAAATATAGGCGGACATGGGGTTGGTCCTCACAAGTCGCAATAGCACCAGTAACGCACATCGGCGAGTGCTTGCTAAGGGTGCGTTGACGCAGGAACCCATCTATATAGAGTAGGGATAGAGACGCCCAGGTTGCTGGCCACATCGCGTGCCGGAACTCCGCTGGCCAGCAGCTTCCTTGCCGCTTTGACTTTGATTTCGGTCATCTGTCGTTTGCGGCCGCCCGTGCGGCCGAGTTGGCGTGCGACTTCGAGGCCGGCACGGGTGCGCTCTACGATGAGTTCCCTTTCCATCTCAGCCAGGCTGGCCATGACATGGAAGAAGAACCGTCCTGAAGCTGTTCCGGTATCGATGGAGTCGGTCAGGCTTTTGAACTGGACTCCCTGTTGCTGAAGCTCGCCAACCAGATCGACCAGGTGCTTGACGCTTCGACCGAGCCGATCAAGTTTCCAGACCACAAGGGTGTCGCCTCTGCGAAGGCCTTCCCTCGCCTGCGCGAGACCCGGGCGCTCCGCTCGGGTCCCGCTTACCCGGTCTTCGAAGATCTTCTTACAACCGGCTTTGTGAAGAGCTTCGGTCTGCAGTTCCAGATTCTGATCCTGCCTTGAAACTCGCGCGTAGCCGATCAAGAAACCTTCGCCCTGCGTTTTGCGCGCAGCAGCTTTCTTAGCAGGCGTTTTCTTCTCGGAACTCATGGGACGGTCACAAAACGAGGATAGCATTCGAGAGTATGTTCGAGAACGCGAAAGGCCAACGATCCTTCGGTTTGCGTTCTCGATTAGAAGTGTTCTCGATATTCTCGGTTTGCGAGAACACTCGCCGGCCGCTGATTACTGCTTCCCTTGTTCTGGGTTGCTGACGAGAGTGCGATGTGTGAGAGCTAATCGCAGTTTGTCTGGGGATGGTCGCCTAAGCAAGGACGGGCTCTTATAAGAGCTCGGATACGACAACCGAGGTGGACAGCACTTTACCTCCGCGTCTGATGACGAGCTGCTTTCTCTTTCCGACAGTACCCCCTAGCGCGTTGGAGGCGTCGATGATTGTCCACGGATTCTCGCGCTTGCCCTCGATCTCTAAGATTTCGTCACCAGGGCGAACATTCCTCTTGGTCAGAGCTGCCGCGGTTGTGGAGATGGCACGGACAACAAGATGGTGTGCAGTGTCTATGTCGAGGACAAGACCTGCAGAATTCATATCCTTACCCGCTTCTTCTGCACTCTGCTCCAGATAGGTCTCGCCATGGGGATAATCGATCTCGACTCGGAAGGTCCTGAGCACATTGCCTCCAAGAGCGCCCGCTATCGGCTCCGGGGTTTCGTAGTGACTCGGGCTGTAGGTTGCGTCAGGACGGGAGACGAGTAGCACATTCCGTATGTGGAAGGTTCCCCACATCATTTCCGGCACCCGCAGCAGAAACTCTTTTCCGCCTACTGAGTGCGGCCAGGACGGGTGAACAGCAGAGAGATGTTCGAGAAGGTCTCGCCTGGCGAGAGTAGCGCGAGACCCAGTATCAAGCAAGAGACCGTACTTTGCGCCGTTGATTGTCACGCTGATGCCGGGGTGACCACTCGCAGGAACGAACGGGCTTGGTACCTGCTCGCCGCGGTGAGGAATACAACCGGCGGGCGCGATGCTGAAGCGCTGCTTTGGGTAATCCAACACGACCTGATAGGGCTCCAGAGCCTTTCCTGGGAGCAGGCCTTCGACACGCTCTCGTGAATCGAAGCTGCTCTCACCCACGTGAATGAACGCCTTACTGGAACTGAGAACTACAAGGGTTGAGCCAAACTGGGCGACGGGAGGCACTGTCGGGACGAACCGCACACCTCCGTCAGTGACAGTTGCGCCTGCAGACTGAAGTCCCAGATCATTGGCCAGACCCTCATCCAGGATGATCGCGCCGCCTCCAGAATCAAAGACGAAGCGGGCTGATCTCTTCGTGCCATCGATTCGTTTGAGGTCGAGCGTCACAATCGGCGCATCACCCTCTACGCCCATGCGCTCATAGCTGGGATCAGGACAGGTGGGTTGTTGACCAGCGAGCGCGTGGACGTAGCCGACTAGAAAGAGCACGGAAGCCATGAACACGCGAGGGGCCATACCTCACGATATAAGGCGGTGCTGAGGCCGCAATCTGAGAACCATGGAGGGCGGTTGCAGAACAGTCCCTTTCCCAGCAAAACCGGTCCTGCCACGTGGCCCACGACATCCCTGCGCCAGTTCGGGATCCCCAGGCTGTACCGTGGAGCTTGAAGCAGATGTCTTCTACCTTGATGACCGCGAACGCAAATACAAGAGGTGGCGACCCATGAACACGGATTTACCGAATTTGCCAGAAATCCGTTCCACAAGCCCGGCTTCAGCTCTACTTTGTCTTCTGCTTTTAGTCTCAGTCTCAATCCTGGCATGGCGTGCGGAGAGTCCATCCATTCCTCAGGAAGGCCCGCATACATTCTCCACAACGCGATCCGTGAAAGACCTACACATGCTTCTCCGCGAAGGCACTGCACACCCGACCGGCACGGCACGGAATGCAGTTGTGAGGGCTCGAATTGAGGCGAGCCTGCGAGAGATGGGGTATGCGCCCGACGAGCAGGGAGCTTATGTGTGCAGCGAGGAAGGCAGCTGTGCTCAGGTGCAAAACCTCGTGGTCCGCATCCCGGGGCAGAGGCCAGGACCATCGGTGATGCTCGCGGCGCACTACGATTCAGTCGCGGCTGGAGCGGGAGCGGCAGATGATGGCAGCGGCGTCGTCATACTGCTTGAGATTGCCAGGATACTCAAATCGGAGCCGGCATCCCGCTTCCCAGTCATCCTTCTTTTCGACGACGGCGAGGAGCAGTCGCTCTTAGGGGCCCGAGGGTTTGTCGATCACAGTCCGGACGCAAAGAATGTGCGCTGGGCGGTGAATCTGGATGCGCGCGGGGTTAGCGGGCCGAGCTTCATGTACGAGACCAGCAGCAACAATCTGTCGCTCATACGGCTGTACGCCGGTTCTGTGCCGGTTCCCGTGACTAATTCCTTGATGTACAGCCTCTACACGCTTCTACCCAGCAGTACAGACTTTTCGGTATTTCGGCAGCATCATATCCAGGGTTACAACCTGGCATTTGTGGGTGGGACCCCGCTCTACCATCGCTCCGGGGATGTACCGGCAAACACAAGCGCGGCCAGTGTGCAGCAGCAGGGGTCAAGTGCGCTCGCCTTGATCCGGGCTCTGGCCGCTGGTGCACCCCTAGAAGACCAAAAAGGCGACACCATATACTTCGATGCCTTTAGCCACGTTTTTTGGTGGCCTAAGGCGTGGACCCCCTTCCTTATCCTGGCCTCCTTCCTGATGCTCGCTGTAGCGATCTTCAGGATGGGTCAAACTCAATGGTCAATGTCCGCAGTGCTTTGGGGCGCACTTGCACCCTTTCTCTCCATGGGAGCAGCAGGCTTCCTCGGCTTTATGCTCTTGAAGGTGCTGATGCCCGGGGCACTCCTTCCCCCTGATTTCCCTGCGCAGCCGCTTCCTTACTTCGTTGGGTTTGCAGGTCTTGGTCTTGTCATTGCGGGGCTGACTCTCACATGGGTCACGCAGCGTGTGCCCTTGTGGGGATTTCTAGTCGGCCATTGGCTCACATGGACTCTAATTGGCCTTTTGGCATACGTCAGCCTCTTCGGAGGAAGCTACCTTGCCCTTGTTCCTGCGCTCGGAGCAGCGCTGTCCCTACTGTTCGTGGTTCTGCTAGGACTGGACAAGCCATACGCAATCGAGATTTGCACCGCCATTCCTGCTGCCTTGGCTCTTGCCCTTTGGTTCCCGTTGCTGCGTCTCCTGTATGAGGCTATGGGTAAGGTTAGCTTTCCTATGGTCTCGGTCTTTGCGGCAGCCGTTCTTATTCTGCTCTTTCCTCTGTTTTGGACGAGGCATAAGTTTGCACGCCGCTTGGTAGGCGTCGAGATAACTGTTACCGCTATCTGTGCCGTTGTGGCAGTCCTTTCTCCACGCTGGTCGGCAAGATCACCGTTTCCTCTCAACATCCAATATGTTCAGGATGGCTCTGGGAAGCCACACTGGCTTCTTGCGGTGAGGAAGAACCGCTCCAAGGTCCAACCGCTATTCAACGAAGCTCGGTTTAGTTCCGTGTCCGACGCGTCTGCATCTCTGCCCTGGCTGCCCAGCAGCTACCCTCTTTACTCAGCCGAGGCTCCGGCGTTAGGTCTTCCCTTGCCCAAGATTGACATTCTGACGCAAACCTTCAGCGGGGGCAGACTGTACGTGCATGCGAAGCTTCTATCGCCTCGTGGCGCGGACCGGCTCCTTATGTACTTCTCTCCGAAGGCCAAGATTGTTTCCATGCGGATCTGCGGACAGGATCTAGCTCCCTTCCCTCAAGACACTCTTCAATACTTCTTCGGTTGGTATCGATACACAAGTACCCTGGTACCTGGCGGGGTCGATGTGGAGTTCGTCCTTGACGCAAGCGGCCCGCGGGATATGTACATCGTTGACGAAACCTACAGTCTCCCAAAGGAAGGTGCAGGCCTGCTCACCGCACGCCCGGCAATTGCTTCTGCTTCTCAAGATGGGGACAGCACCCTTCTCTTTCAACAGATTCAACTTGGTCCGACCAACCGCTGAGAATGGTCCACGCGGGCCATTTTGCGTCTCTGTCTCGACAAACGCGTTTGTCCGCAGCTATCCGTCACTGGCGTTCAGGCTACATGGCGAGATTGCGCGTGTAAGTTCTCGCTACCAGCGTCTGTGAGAACCCTGGAGAACCAACCCGGAACAGCCCGTTTTTCCAACAAAACGGCACATTTTACGCAACGATAGGGTATACCTCAACGTGACAACTTGGCTAGCTCGGTTGAGCGATGTAGGTCGCTTGGGGCAGCGCAAAACGCCCTTCCAGGTTTCCCGCAGTAGACAAGGGCCTCACCTTTTGAATTGTGGGAGCGACAACTTGTGGATCTGCAATCCAGAATCGCAGAGGGTTAGAGGCCGAAGCCGACGCTCTGGTCCACGCGGCGTTGCTGCGCGGCTTCCTGGACCTGGGTGTTCTGGGCGGCGTGGTGGCTGCCGACGCCCATAGCGCGATCGAGCGCGGCTTCCTGGGTGATCGGGTTCTTTTCCTGGTCGAAGAACTGTCCGCTCGGGCCGTCGATATGGATGTGCCGGTGGGTGGAGCTGTGCTGGTAGGTCTGCACCGTGCCGTTTTCTGCTCGCCAGCCAAACTGCTGTGCGTCTACCGGGTG
>CAXTGN010000086.1:3954-7061 GCA_964243455.1 uncultured Acidobacteriaceae bacterium | reverse complement strand
CTTCCCTGCTGTGATCCTGCGGCCGGAATCCGCGTTCCTTGTCCTGTTCCATGGTCTTCTCCTTGGGCTTGGGTTGTGTTGTGGGTGGGTTTACCTGCTGGCTACTGAAGTCGATAGCCGAGGTCTTTGAGGCATCGTGGCTGAGCTTTCGCCCGAGCGCCTCGGCGTCATTGGTGTAAAGCTGAGCGTCCTGTGACGCGCGGGAGACAGACACATAGGCGAAGCGCGTGTTGATCAGTTCCGGGTGTGCCCGGGTGTCCATGTTCACGAGCACACGGTCCGCTGTGACACCCTGCGAGCTGTGCGAGGTCACCGCATAGCCGTGGTCGAAGTGCCGCATCTTTCGGCCGTCGAAGCTCACTTCCCTGCCCGGGCCATCCTTGCTATCGAGCTTCGCCGTGACCGTTTCACCGTCCAGGCGGACGATGGTGGCCATGTCCCGATTGGCGACAGACAGATCCTTCACCGGCGCGGTGAACTGGATCCGGTCGCCCCTGGCGAAGTCCCGTCCGATCTCCTGATAGGCACTGACTCCCTGCAGGCGCTTGGGATCGTAGGTCACCTCGCGGCCGTCCTCACGGCGCACGGTGATGCGATTGGCTTCGGTATCCACGGCGGTCACATTTGCGTAGCTGCCACGCTTTAATCCGAGGTCCTTGCTTCCAGCGGTGTAATGGAGCACGTCTCCGGGGAGATATTTCGCCGCCCACTGGCGATCGGCGCCGGTGAGCTCTGAGCGTGGAATCAGGGTGGGCAGGTGTTGGCTGTCATAGGAAACCGCACCGGAGCGCTGCAGCTCTGTTCTGACGGCCTTGTTGAGCTCACGGCGGCTGGCGTTGTCGGGCGAGACGATGAGGGTCCCTTCGGATTTGGCTGCGTAGTCCTTCGCGATGGCCGTGATCCGCTCGATCCACGATCTGGCGCACCCTGCCCTGGTCCTTCAGCATGGAGACGCCCTCCGCGGTCTCGCTGCGGGAGAGCTTCTCCACGGCCGCGAGCAGTGACGGGTCTTTCTGGCGCACGATGGTGTCGAGCCGGGAGGTGCGCATACCGGCATCCTGCATCTGCTCGAAGGGCTTGCCGGCGTCCACACCCTGGTGCTGCCGGGTGTCGCCGATTACGAGTACACGGTCCTGCGAACCGATCTTGCGGAGGAAGTCGCGCATCTGCCGGGTGCTGGCAAGCGAGGATTCGTCGAGCATGTAGAGATGGCGGCTGGCAGGGTCGCCGGCCGTTCGCTCCTGGCCACCCTGCTTCAGAAAGCGCTGCAACGTGCCGGCGGAGATCCCGGCCTCGCGGAGCTCGTTCGCGGCCTTGGAAGTCGGCGCGAAGCCCTCGACGGCATAACCCTGGCGCTCTGCTCCCTCACGGATCGTCCGGAGCGCCGTGGTCTTCCCGGTACCGGCGAGACCCTGCAATCCGTGCACGCGGTCTGGTGACGTCAGAACTTCTTCGATTGCCTTGCGCTGCCCTTCGTTCAGCTGTGGCCTGGACGCCGCCTGCTCGCGGGCTGCATCACGCGGCATGATCGGATCCATGGTGTCTTGTCCGACGCGGAGGCTCTGAACAGCCGCCCCTTCCATGGCAATCGTCTCGGGCGTGGTGAAGCGGCGGCCCGTCGCGTGCTTGGAACCGTCCACGCTGCGGAACTCGCCGGCCGTGGTCCGCTGATCGAAGTTCTTCCGGATCTCCGGATAGGTGACGTCTCCCATGCCGCGGCGGAGTGCGTCGCGCATCAATAGGCGCTCATCGGAGACGGCCTCCCGCTCGAAGCCGCGTTCCTTGGCGTAGGTGACGGCCTGCTGCGCACGGTAGGGGGCGTCGATGATGCGCTGCTCCGGCTGGGTCTGAGCCCGCTCCCTGGCGTCGGAGACGATGCGGGCTGCCTGGTCGCCGTGAGCAGCCGCAACTTTGTAATGTGCGGCCATGACCTGGTCCGTGGAGAGGACCTCCTTGCCGTCGCGAGTGCCGTGCGCGGCGATCTGCGCGGCCGCCGGTCCTTTGAAGCCGTTGGCCTCGAGGTACTCGCGGATTTGTTGGGAGCGAGGACTGGACGCGTCGAGATACTCGCGGGTGAACCCTTTGATCTCCGGTGCTCCGCTGCGGCCGGTCTCGAGCTCATAGCCGAGGTTCCGGAGACGGAAGGTGAGTATGGATTGGTAGACGGCCGTAGCGAACTGCTGGGTGTCAAAGAGCGCCCGCTCCTGGAGAGCGCGCGTCTTTCCCCCCTCAAGCTCGGTCATGTTGAAGACCACGGTGTGGGTGTGGAGCTGAGGCGCCGCATAGCCGTCCACCGGCCGAGCTGTGTCGTGCTCGAACTTGGCGACAACGAACTTCCCGGTCGTTTTGGCGGCATTGTTACCGCCGATTCGCGCCTGGGTGTAGCGCTCCAGCTCGGCGATCGCGGCCGCCACGGACTCCCGGTGCGCTTCCCTGACCCGATCATCGCCGCCGACGAGGGCGGTGAGGGAGACGGATTTCGGCGCCGAAAAGGTAGCATCCCACCCGGCCCGGTGTTCGAAGGGCTTCACCGTCTTCCCGTCCTCGGTGGTGTATTCCGTGGACGGCTTGTGCTTCACCAACTGCTTGCCGGTAATTGGGTGCTGGCCCTGACTGAGACGGGCGAAATG
The DNA here is from genome assembly GCA_964243455.1 of uncultured Acidobacteriaceae bacterium. Lineage (GTDB taxonomy): Bacteria > Acidobacteriota > Terriglobia > Terriglobales > Acidobacteriaceae > Granulicella. The sequence goes on along the minus strand of CAXTGN010000086.1, from coordinate 4,431 downwards.
CTCGGCGTCGACGTGGCCGGAGAGGCCTAAGGACTCGGCCATCCTCCCTTGCCACTCGCCAAGGTTCACGTCCCCCTTCTGCCAGTAGTTCTGGTCTGGAGAGGTGAATTCCCTGGCGTGGTAGGTCTGCGCCTGCCCGGCATTCAGCGGCTTGGAGATGGTCAGCATGGGTTAGAGCTCCGCGGGGCGCTGGTATCCCCGGGCCGCCGCGTCCAGTACGGCCGGGGGAAGCTGGGGCATGCCTGGCTCAGATCCGCTGGCAGGCTTCTCTATCGGATCGGGAGCCGATGCCGACTGGTCGGCAACGGCGGCTGGCGGCTCTGTGGGAGCGGCCTCAAACAGGGGAGAAGAATGGGAAGTGCTCGTCAGGGCCGAGGCAGGAACGGCGGCTTCCTGGGCGGTGTCGATGGCCGGCTGTTCGGCTGAGGTCGCAGCGGAAACCAGCTCCGCAACCTCGGCGGATTCCGCTTCCGCCGT
>CAXTGN010000086.1:0-3944 GCA_964243455.1 uncultured Acidobacteriaceae bacterium | reverse complement strand
GTCTCCTTCGCAGGCGCGGGTACGGCGGGCTCCTCAGGTTCCGAGTCGGGTGTGGTCGATACCGCTGCAGGCGCGTCGGCATGTGTACCTGAATCTGCGATGAGCTCGTCCTCTTCCGGATCGGCGAGCAGCTCGGTCTCCTCGGGTATGCACTCCTCTGCTGTGACCTCACGCTGCTCCAAGGTCAGGGGATCGTAGGTCAGCTCATCGTCCTCCACGGTGCGCGGCTGGAAAGCGGCGGCCGTGGCGGGGAGGTCGGTATAGGAGAAGTCGAAGCGGGCGACGTTGTTTCCGAGCTTCAGAAAGGCGTGCTTGTCGGCCAGGCCGGAGATCTCCGAGCGCATAACAAGGGGCTCGGTCTGGCGGTCGATGGTGAAGCTCTTGCCCTGGCGAGTGCCGTGCTGGTGCGTCTCCCGCATCCGCTCGATCTCGATCTCGCCGATGGTCTCTGAAACCCACTTGGAAGCGTTCGGCTCCGTGGTCCGGAGGAAGATCTTCGTGGCCGGCTGGGAGAGCATGACCTCGGCGAGGTGGCCGTAGATCGTCTCCAGCTGGGCCTTGCCCTGGAAGCCAAGGACCAGCGGGTTCTTGCTCTTGCGGTTCTCTGTCAGAGCCGTGCTGAGCTGGGGTAACCGCTGCAGGCTGGCCAGCTCGTCCAGGACAAACCAGACGGGCCGCTGCTCGTCGGTGGGTGAGGCCAGAAGGCGGAGCACCAGCAAATCGATCCAGAGGGAGTGCAATGGCCGAAGGGCCTCACGCTCTGTGGCCTGCGAGGTGATGAAGATCCAGCCCTCGCGCTTCTCGGACCAGCGGGTAGCGCTCCACGTCCGGCCGCCGGTCTGCTCTTTGGTGGGAAGCATGCGGAGGCTGTCGGCGATCAGTCCGAGGGAGGCCAGGACACCGGCTCGCTGCTGCTGCGCACCCTTGGCGATGATCTGTTCGAGCTCGGTGCCCTTCACGCGGCGGTCTATCTCGTCCGGGTTGGACATCCACTCAACCAACTGCTGGGGCGTGGGTCCGAAGGTCAGCAGATGGGCGAAGATCTTCTGCGGCGTCTCCGTGAAGAACTCGCCCTTTTTATCGTTGGTGGGCTGGTAGAGGGACGCGGCGATGGCCTTGGCTTCGGCCTTGCGGCGGAGCTCCTCGGCCGGTCCCCAGTAGGGGCACCGGACGTCCAGCGGGTTGAGCACCACATCTCCGCGGCTGGGATCGTAAAAGCGCTGGATGAACTCGCAGGCCGGGTCATACACGATGGCAGACTCCTTGCGCTCAGCTACCTGCTGGAGGAACTGGCGGATCAGGGTGGACTTCCCGGTACCGGTATCACCGATCAGAGCGATGTGCTGAGCTTCGTTCGTCTTCGGAATGCGGATCGTCACCTTTGCGGCGGCCGTGGTGATGCCGAGCCCGGTGCCCTTCACCTCGCGATTGAACTCCTTCGGGTCGAGCATGAGCGGCCCTTTGAGACGGCGCCCGTACTTGAGCTCGCGCAGGCGGCGCATGTCTCGCGGAACGGCATAGCCGAGTGCCAGGCATAGGACCAGCACTCCCTCACCGATGGGCCACGCATAAGCGCCGACGAGCGGCTTGCCTCCGAAGATGGCGCCGCGGAGCCAGCGATACATGGAGGGGTCGCTGTAGCTACGGGCCGGTGCGCGGTGGAAGTACTCGAAGCCCTGGGCGCGGGCTGCCGGCGAGAGCATGACCGGGACAGAGGCCCCGTTCGGGAGCAGGGTCGTGCCGTCCACAAAGTCTGAAGGAAACGCCATGCGCTCTGGCCCGCGCGGTCCTCCCACCATGATCAGTTGGTATTTGCCGTGCATGTTGAACTGGGCGCCGATCGAGGCACGAAGGTATTCGGTGGTGTAAGCCTTCCGCATCTCCGGTTGCTGGAAGGTGTAGCTCTCCCAGCCGAAGAAGACGGCGCACAGCAGAGCCGACGCCACCGCGAGGTAGCTGTAGGTCGGCATATGCGGCTGCCAGACGATTCGTTCTTTGCGTCCCCATTGCGTGGCCATCGTTACCGCTCCTCTGTGCGGCTGGGCTGGTACTGCGCAAGCAGCTGCTGCGCGGCATCGTGCTTGTCATTCCGGACGCCAGCCTGAATGGCCTGGAAGTCTTCCGGTGTGAGCCTCTCGCCCAGAGTCAAAGGGCGGAGAACGTTCATCATCAGAAGTCGGAGCGCGGTGAGTTCAGTAAACATAGCGCGGTCCATCCGGGGTGCAGCCGCTTCACGAAGCAGTACGTCTCGGGTCCACTCACCCAATGCTTTCCCTTCAGCCTTCGCCGCATCTTTCAAACACTCAAGTTCCTTCCGGGTAAGGCGGGCATTCGCGTTCTGGTTGCGGGCGCCCCGTGAAGCCGAACGGCTGATGCGGTCGGCGATGCCCAGGTCTTGCTGTTGTGTATGGGCTTCCATGTGCCTCCGAATGCGTGAAAGCTATTGCTTGCAAAGCGGGTTGACTGTTGAAGGATGATTCTCGCAAGTGGCCTGTTTACTAGTGCAAGCAGTTGCTTCCGTCACTGGCCTGTTTGCATCTCCCTGGAAGGGATGGAGTGTCAACCGTATTCCGGTGCAAAGCACCGTTTCTGTAGCTGCACTGCTGCGTTTGTCTTGCGAGAGCTTCACCGTGCGCCGTTCGTGCGCTGCGCTGCGCCGTCTTTGGCCGCTTCCGGTGTCGACGTCGTGCTCGACGCACGCTTCACGCGCACCGGTTCCTTGGGCTTCGCATCGGGGTTCTCCGTGCAGAACTTCTTGAAGTCGGCGTCCTTGGAGAAGACGTAATCGAGTGCCTGCTGCACAACCTCATCGACCGTGCCCTTGGTCATGGCGGCGTACTGCTCGATCTGCTTGACGGTGGTTTCCTCGATGGTGCTGTAGATCGTGATCTTCTTCGACTCGGCGATTTTCAGGAGCGGCATAGTGTCCTCGTTGGGTTAAGCAGCAAGCGTGAGAGGAGCGCGGTAGACGTGCTCGGTCACGAAGCTGTGGGTGGTGTGGTCGTAGCCGGAGACGGTGAGCATCTCGCGCACCTGTCGGCGTCCGGAGGCGGGGCGTTCGCAGTACACAACGAAGTCGATGGCGGCTGCGGTCTCAGAGCGAATGAAACTGTGGTTGAGGTTGGAACGCGCGCTGAGAGCGAGGTTGGAAAGACGGCCGAGAGCATCGAGGGCGCTCGCAGCGTGAATCGTGGACATTGTGCCGCCGTGCCCGGTGTTCATGGCCTGCAGCAAGTCGTAGGCACACTCGTTGCGTATCTCTCCGATCACAATGCGATCGGGCCGGTGGCGAAGAGCGGCGGCCAGAAGCTCGCTCGGCGTGACGGCCGGCTGCCCTGGTATCTCCTCGACGGCTTCCCACTGCACGGCGTTTGGATGGGCGATCCGGAGCTCGGCCGGCTGCTCGATGACGCACAGGCGTTCGCTCATGGGGATGTGATCCAGGATGGCTTTGAGGAGCGTGCTCTTGCCGCTGCCGGTACCGCCCGCGATGATGCCGTTCTTCCGGCCACCGATAAGGGCGACGATGCGATCACGCACTTCCCGGGGGAGGTTTCCCGATGCAATGAGCTCGTCGGTCGTGAACCAGCGGTTGAACTTTCGGATCGTCAGGGTGGGGCCATTGAAGGACGATGGCGCACCGACCACTGCGACGCGGGAGCCATCCGGCAGGCGCGTGTTCAGAATCGGGTTCTGTGTCGTCAGGTCCTGCCCCAGGACGCGGGCCACGCGCTGGATCGCAGCGAGGAGCCGCTCGTTGGTGTAGGGCTGTTGGAGCGCAACCGGCTCGACCACGCCATTGCGATCGGCGAAGACGCCGCGCGTCCCGTTGATCATGAGGTCGGAGATGGTGTCGTCCAGAAGAAGCGTCTGGATCTCCGGGGGGAAGTACGGGAGGATCTGCTCGTAGCTCACCGGCGCACTCCAGGGGCAGCAGCCGGGGC
>CAXTGN010000085.1:6641-13450 GCA_964243455.1 uncultured Acidobacteriaceae bacterium | reverse complement strand
CGACAACCTGGCGAGACACGAGCAAACAGCAAAAGGCGCGAGGCAAGGCCTCGCGCCCTTCTTGCAGAAGGAACTCTTATCTAGGCGTACATGCCGCGCTGCTTAGTTGTGTAGGCGACACGATCGATCGCGAGCATGTAGGCCGCGATGCGGTTGTCTACATTGTGGGCCACGGCGTACTGCAGGACGTCAGTGAAGCTGGACGACATGATGCGATCCAGACGCTGATTCACCTCTTCTTCGGTCCAGAAGTAGCCCATGCGATCCTGGACCCACTCGAAGTAGCTCGTGGTGACGCCGCCTGCGTTGGCGAGGATGTCGGGGATGACGAACACACCGTTGGCGGACAGGATCTCGTCGGCCACTGTGGTCGTTGGACCGTTGGCGCCCTCGCACACGATACGCGCGCGAACGCGATCCGCGTTCAGGCTGGTGAGGACGTTCTCCGTAGCGGCTGGAATCAGGATGCCGCAGGGCTTTGTCAGCAGCTCGTCCTTGTCTGCCGCCTCGGCTTCCGCGTAGCCATGGATGGTGCCGTGACGGGCCTTGTACTCCAGCAGATCGGAAATATCCATGCCGTTGGGGTTATACAGAGCGCCATCGTACTCGATGATGCCGATGACCTTGTAACCCTTGTCCCAGAGGATCTTGGCCGCGTTCGAGCCGACGTTGCCAAATCCCTGGACAATGACGGTGGTGTCTTCGGGCTGCATGGCAAGGTGCTTCAGCGCCTCGTCACAGACGACCGAGACGCCGCGGCCGGTTGCTTCCTTGCGGCCGCGCGAACCGCCCATGTTGATGGGCTTGCCGGTGACCACAGACGTGACGGTCTGGCGCATATGCATGGAATAGGTATCCATAATCCAGGCCATCGTCTGCTCATTGGTGTTCATATCGGGCGCGGGGACGTCCTTTTCGGGCCCGATAAACTCGATCAGTTCGGCGGTGTAGCGGCGCGTCATGCGCTCGAGCTCACCCTGGCTCATGTGCTTGGGGTCGCAGATGACGCCGCCCTTAGCGCCCCCGAACGGAATGTTCACGACGGCGCACTTCCAGGTCATCCAGCTGGCAAGTGCGCGGACCTCATCGAGCGAGACGTCCGGAGAATAGCGAATACCACCCTTCGCGGGGCCGCGGGCAATGGAGTGCTGAACCCGGTAGCCGGTGAAAACTTCGACCTCGCCGTTGTCCATCTGGACGGGAATATGGACGATGATCTCGCGCTGGGGATAGCGGAGAACCTTCCAGATACCGGGGTCGAGTGAGAGTTTTTGTGCTGCGGTGTCAAAACGGGCGGCCTGAGCCTCCCAGGGATTGGTCTCCTGCGCAAGCGAGACTGTGTTGCTGCTACCTACTGCTGAAGCCATACTGCTGTTCCCTTTTCCTGCGGGTACCGGGCGAGCCGAAAGAGACTCGGGAGGCGGTACCAGGTTTTCAACGGCCATCTTGGATCTCCCAACTTGCTAAGTCCACCTCTGATGTGATGTGCGCGGGGGTGGTGGGGAGCGAGTTCTCTGCTGCGTGCCGACGCTCTACGGTCGGCCAAACTGGGCGATAGTAGGCCCGTGTTACGTCGGTTGGCAAGGGACGAAGGTGGTATGTGGTTGGGTAGTATGGGTCCTATGTCCGAGTACGAGACAACTCCCGCTTTGCCCGAATTTTCACGTCTTGCGCAGGTGCACACGCTGGTGCCGGTGACACGGACGGTGGATGCTGACCTGGAGACGCCTGTGGGCGCTTTCCTGCGTGTGGCCGCGCAGGAACCCGAGGCGTTTCTGCTGGAATCCGTAGAAGGGGGGGAGAAGATCGGGCGCTACACCTTCATCGGCGTTCGTCCGTACAGGACGATGACGGCCTGCAACGGTGAGATCACCGTACGCCAGGGCGGGCCCGCTGGTGCAGTGGCAAAGACGTACCTGGGCGACATTTTTGGGGAGCTGAAATCGGAACTGGAAGGCCATCGCCCGGCAAAGCTCACCGGCCTGCCGCCGTTCACCGCGGGCGCGGTGGGCTTCTTTGCTTATGACGTCGTGAGGCGCATCGAGCGGCTGCCGGCGCTGGCCGCGGATGAGTTGCATGCGCCGGATGCCCACCTCATGTTCTTTGACCAAGTGCTGGCCTTCGATCACGTGAGGCAAGCCATTCATCTGACCGTGACGGCCGGTGCGCGTGTGCCGCTGAACGAAGAAAACGCTGCCGCTGCTTTCGATGATGCTGAGGCGCGCCTGGACGAATTGGAGGCGCTGCTGGAAGCGGCACTCCCTCGAACGCCGAGGAACAAGATCGAAGACCCGCTGACGCTGACGCCGCGTACGCAGGCTAAAGATTTCCTGGAGGCGGTCGATAAGGTGAAGGAGTACATCGCCGCGGGGGATGTGTTTCAGTGTGTGCTCTCGCAACGCTTTGACTGTGTGCCGGAGGTGGACGCCTTTGAGATCTATCGCTCGCTGCGGGTAGTGAATCCGTCGCCTTATATGTACTTCCTGCGGTTCGGATTGCCCTCCGGTGCGAGCGAGAGGCACTGCCACATCGTCGGTTCGTCGCCGGAGCTGCTGGTGCGTGTGAAGGATCGCCGGGTGGAGTACCGGCCCATCGCCGGCACGCGGCCGCGGGGTACGGATGACGCCGCGGATCTGCTCCACGAGGAGAGCCTGCGCGCCGATGCCAAGGAGGTGGCCGAGCACGTGATGCTGGTGGATCTCGGACGGAACGACCTGGGCCGGGTGAGCGAGTTTGGGTCGGTGCGGGTGAAAGATTTAATGTTCATCGAGCGCTACTCTCACGTGATGCACCTGGTCAGCGCGCTGGAAGGCAAGCTGCGGGCCGGTCTCACGCCGTTGGACGCTTTTCGTGCCTGCTTTCCTGCGGGAACGCTCTCTGGCGCACCCAAGATCCGAGCCATGGAGATCATTGAGGAGTTGGAACCGGCGCGTCGCGGGGTCTACGGTGGAGCGATCGTCTACGCGGACTTCAGCGGAAACTTCGATTCCTGCATCGCTATCCGCACCCTGTTTCTGGATGGTGACAAGGGCCACATCCAGGCAGGTGCCGGCATCGTCGCAGACTCCGTGCCCCAGAGTGAATACGAAGAGTGCGGTAACAAGGCCCGTGCTGTGGTGAGAGCGATCGAGAGGGCCCGACGGGGAGCCTGATCCGGTTTCGGACACGAGCCAGCAGCACCTCAGACCTATGGGTGCGTGCACACAACGCAAGTTGTAAAGCTGTCGGCTTTCCCCTGCGCTAAGGTGAAGAAGCAATGGCCGGCGACCTGGAAGATCAGCTACAGCATCTGGAGCGTGCCCTCGGGCACCTTCGGCTTAACGCAAAGCAAGCGTTCGGATTTATCGAAAAGCTTGAGTATGAGGGCGTGCACTTCGATGTGAGCCGCCGTGCGGTGATTGCGGACCTGTCGCCCCTGTTTTTCTCCCATCTGATCGAACATATCGACAAGGATGGGGTGGGAGCGGCGGTAAAACGCCTATACGAAAGGCTTGCCCCGCTGTTGACCTGCCGTCATCGATGGACGCCACTGAGGCGAGCCAGTGATGACCAGGTACGCGGTATGGCGCGCACTTCCGCAGGAGACGTATGCACACCACACATCTGCAAGATCTGCAATGCCTATGTGTTGGGGCTGGAGTTGCCCGTAGTCGGCAGACTGTAGGAACAGACAGTGCCTCCCTTCGGCAGACCGTACACTTGAGGCATGGTGTTTGTGCTCGACAATTACGACTCGTTTACCTATAACCTCGTGCAGTACATGGGGGAGCTGGGTGACGAGGTTGGAGGCGTGAGCCATGACATTGTCGTTCGGCGCAACGATGAAGTCACGCCGGAAGAGATCGTTGCGATGCGGCCCGAGCGCATTCTGCTTTCGCCTGGACCGTGCACGCCGCAGGAGGCGGGCGTCCTGATTCCCCTGATTGAGCACCTTGCCCGCTTGCCCGAGGGCGAACAGATCCCGACCCTGGGCGTGTGCCTGGGGCACCAGGCGATTGGCGCAGCCTTCGGCGGACGGGTTATCCGTGCGCCGCAGCTGATGCACGGCAAGACCAGTGCCGTTGAGCATGACGGCCGATCGATCTTCGCGGGGCTTCCCCAGCCAATGACCTGCACCCGGTATCACTCCTTAATTGTCGAGGAAGCCAGCATGCCGGCAGAGCTGGAGATTTCGGCACGGGTCGCCGGCGAGTCAACCATTATGGCGCTAAGGCACCGTACGCTGCCGATTGAGGGCGTCCAGTTTCACCCTGAAAGCGTGCTTACCGCCCATGGCAAACAGTTGATTGGAAATTTCCTGAGGCAATGATGGCCGTTTGTCTGACATCGGCGCGGCGTTGGGCTGGGCACTGTTTGTTGCTCTTTTTAGGGCTTCCTGTCGCTTATGTTGCCGCGGGAGCGCAACAGACTGCTGATCCTATGGGTTCCGTGGCCACCCGCGATGCACGCGTGAATGGCGGACTCGAGGTTCAGGGAGACATCGCGCGTCTGCTCACCAATGTGAGCGTGACCGCCTACGACCGCGATGCGCCCGTCGCCCTGCACCGTGGCGGCCACGTGCTGGTCTGCTCTACCAGCGAGTTTCATCTGCTGCGTTCCGGAAGCAGCGGAGCGCTGATCTTCGGGTTGGATCGTGGAGCGATAGAGATTACTTCGGATAGCAGGCCGCAGGACGCGGTGCTTACGCCGGATCTGAAGTTTGTGCCTGTGACCAAGGGATCTCTGGATTTGAAGGTACGCGTCACGCGGGAGGGAGACACCTGTGTGGACAATGCCGGAGCGGGTGCGCCGGTACTTAACGTAACGGATCCCTTTTCGTCGGCCAACTATCGCGTTCTGCCTGGGCAGCACCTCCTGTTTGTGGCAGGGGACGTCCACAAGGTCGTCGATCACGAACGAAGCTCGTGCGGATGTCCTCCTGTAATGGCACCCAGGGTGTTGGCCGCAAAACCGGGGCAGCCTGCCTCCCCGGACCAGGCTGCCGCGGCGCACCCTTTTCCTCAGGCACAGAGCGAAGGTCTTGCCCAGCCCTCGGCTGCCGCCAATGAGGCGCCAGTCGGCACGGCGAGTTCCCAGGTGTCCACCAGCTTCAGCTACGGCGAGAACCAGGGACGGCCACCGAGCGTCGGTGACCCACCAGCAACCGGCGCCACGGGAGCGACGTCGACGACGGCGTCTCGCAAAGAGAATGGCGGATTCTTTCACGCGATCGGCCACTTCTTTCACCGCGTGTTCGGCGGCTCTTAAGCCCCAGGGTTTGCTGATGGCTGGGCTACAATCGTAGGGTTGGGCGCGGCATCCGCCGCAGGCCCTATGCATAAATTCCCCCTCGTTTCAGGAGTTTTCTATGGCGATTCCGGCCACGCAGATGCGCCCCGGCATGATCATTAAGTTTAAAGACGAGCTGCATTTGGTCTTTTCGGTTGAGCATCGCACCCCTGGTAACCTGCGCGCCTTTATCCAGGCCAAGCTGCGCAACATTCGCACGGGTTCCATGTTCGTGGAGCGCTTTCGTTCACCTGACCCCATCGACCGCGTCGTGGTGGACGAGATCAAGATGGAATACCTCTACAACGATGGCGATGACTACTACTTCATGGACCAGCAGACCTACGAGCAGACCAACCTAAAGCACGAGACGCTCGGCGATTCGGTCGATTACCTGACGCCGAATCTGCAGATCTCGGTGAGCTTCCATGATGGCAAGCCCGTGGGCATTGAACTGCCGCCATCAGTCGAGATGACTGTGGTAGAGACCGAACCCGGGATCAAGTCCGCTACTGCAAGCTCAGTCACGAAGCCGGCCAAGACCGAAACCGGGCTTGTGGTGCAGGTTCCACCCTTCATCAATGAGGGCGAGAAGATCAAGGTAGATACGGCAGAAGGCGCGTACATGAGCCGGGCGTAGCAGCGCGTCGGAAATATGAAAGGGGCGTAGCGCTCCCGCTACGCCCCTCGCTCGTGTTGGAGCCAAGTTAGAAGCGGTAAAACGCGCTGATGGCCGGTTCCATCGTCACGCGCCAGCCCCGTGTGCTGATGTCGTGGTTGTAGAAATTCGGTTGGCGGTAGTAAAGCGACCGGCCCGATACACGGAAACCAATGTGCTCGTTCTTAATGGGCAGATCAAACCCAGTCTCCAGCAAGCCTGCTCCACGGAACTGATTGGATGCCGTGGAGGGGGTGAAGTCGATCGCGCCGCCGCCTACTTCCACATAGGGCTGGAACGGAATCTTCTTGGGATGGAAGAGGTAGCCGCCGGTGAACTCATGCGCATCGGTAGGAACGCGTGTCTCACCTTGCGCATTGTTGATGGCGTAGTTGTAGACGAACCGCTCCTGATAGTGCGTAAAGCCGTAGTTCAGGGCCACACCGGCCCACGGTGCGGGGTGAAACTGGAGTGAGCTGACGAAACCTGCAGACCAGGTGGTGTACTGCTGCTGGTTGTAGATCGAGGTCGTCGTGGTGCCGTTCTGGATGGGGTAGGTAAATGTCTGGTAGCTGGAGTCGCTGGTGAGAATTCGGTCAAATTGCCCCGTCCCGCCAACGGAAAGGCTTGCCCCATGCGTTTTAAAGTATTGCGCCTGTCCTGTCAGGGACGCGGCGGACAGGGCTAGGATGGCGGGAATCGTGCGGCGAAACGTGGACATCATCTGGATCTCCTCATAAGTGGTTCAGGGAGAGAACGACGCTGCCACATACGCATGCTGCAGCACCGCGACGTTCTCGCTTAAAGCTTTACAACAGCGAAACGTTCGGTGCTGTTGGCCGGTGTTACGTGTTTCATACAAACAGACGCGAGTGGTCGTTTG
>CAXTGN010000085.1:0-6631 GCA_964243455.1 uncultured Acidobacteriaceae bacterium | reverse complement strand
TTACCGTGTGCTTGCGTCGTGTCGTAGCGCTCTGCGACACTGAACGTTCATGGTCGTTCACTTTCTGGTGCGAGGCCGCGTACAGGGCGTCGGATTTCGGTGGTTTGTGCACCGGGAAGCGGCAGAGCTTGGTCTTCGCGGATCGGTCCGCAATACCGACGGTGGTGCTGTGGAGGTAATCGCCTCGGGAGAGCCCGATCTGATTGCCGAGTTGCGGGCCGAACTGCACAAAGGCTCGCGGGGCAGCCGGGTGGACCAGGTAATCGAGCACGAGCTGGCCGAAGGTGAAGGGCAGTCTCTAGGGCCGTTTCAGATTGAAGGAGCGTGGTAGCAGCGATGGTTGATGTTTCTCTTTGTGAGCCGCTGAAGGCGCTCATCCGCACGGTTCCGGACTTTCCCAAGCCGGGCATTCTGTTCTACGACATCACGACGCTGCTGAAGGACAAGACCGGCTTCGCCCAGATGATCGACGCCTTTGCAGCCCACTACATCGACAAGGATGTTGACCTGGTGCTGGGTACAGAAGCGAGGGGCTTTATCTTCGCGCCCGCGATCGCCTATCGCCTGAACGCAGGCTTCGTCCCCGTGCGCAAGGCGAACAAACTGCCGTCGAAGACGGCCAAGGTCTGCTACGACCTGGAGTACGGGCAGGACTGCCTCGAACTGCACCTGGATGCGGTCCAGCCTGGGCAGAAGGTCCTGCTGGTGGACGATCTGCTGGCTACGGGTGGCACCATGCAGGCCACGGTAGAGCTGGTAGAAAAGCTGGGCGGGGTGGTTGTGGGCATCGCGTTCGCGATCGAGCTTGATTTTTTGAAAGGCCGCGATAAGCTGGCTGGGCATGAAGTGTTCAGCTTGTTGCATTACTCGGAGTAGCCCCAGGCCACACACCTTGCCGTTGTGCTGATTGCGCTTGCAATCACTGCGGACGGCGCCAGGATGCGCGCTCAGGTTAGTGCCTCTCCAACGCCCACTTCATCGAGCGCAGGTGCAGCAGCGCCTGGCACCCCAATTTCGCCAGCGCAGATCGTTGATAAGAACAATCTGCAATTGTCCGGCAACCCGCCCTTCCACGCAAAGCTTGCCTTCCAGCTTTTCACGCTAGACGGCAAGCCTGCGGAAGAAGGAACGGTGGAGTACTGGTGGACAGACGCCAAGAAGTCCCGGATGCAGATCGTATCCCCGACGATCGGCACGGTGGAAAGCGCGAATTTCGACACAGGAACAACGCCGGCAGCGAAGCGCAACCTCTATCTCGTCAATGCCCTTATAGATAACTTCCTGAGCCCCGGGGACGTGCTCGGTCCTCCTCAGGAAACCATCGACACCCGGGAGCAAACACTGGCTGATTCGCGCCTGTTGTGCATGAAGCGCAGGATGTGGGCGCCTTCGGGAGCGCCACAAGAGGTGTGTGCTGACCCGCGTACCGGAGCTATCCGTCTTCTGCGCTCAGTCTCCCAGGGCGCTGTGCGGAACCACACCGGGCTTTTTGGCTAGACTTCGGTGGCGCTCGAGATCGGGCTAAACTTCAGCGGATTCAGGCAATCACAGGCCACGTGCAGATACTTGAGAAGCTGGAGCCGGGTAGCGGCTCTGCAACACCGACCGCAGCTGTGGAGGAGGCGAAGCCGGATGCTTCTTCTCTGGGTGCGAGTTCCCATCCAGGCGTCGTTGTACAAGGAAAACAGATTGGTGGACCGCAGCCAACTTACCCTGATATAGCCCGGCGAGCGCGCATTACGGGCACAGTTGTACTAGGCGCGAACATCTCCGAGTCCGGAATCATAACCAACCTTTTTCCTATTGCAAGCCCCAACACAGAATTGACTTAGGCAGCCATGGAGGCGGCCAATCATTGGACGTATCAGCCGTATGTACTAAACGGCAGCCCGATTCAGGTCAGCACGACACTCGCGATCAACTTTGCATTGAATCAGTGAGGAGTTCTCAGGCATTTAGGTGCTGTGCGTGTTGCATCCAACGCCACGAGGAGAAACATGACCAAAAGCTTCGGTTACGCCGCTCAGTCCAAAGCAACACCGCTTACCCCTTACACTTTCGATCGGCGCGAGCCCGGAGCCAAGGATGTCGTGCTGGACATCGCGTATTGTGGCATCTGCCACTCGGATATCCACCAGGTCAAAGGGGAGTGGGGGCAGGAGCTTTACCCCATGGTGCCGGGACACGAGATCGTCGGCACGGTAAAGGCCGTGGGCGCGGAGGTGACGCGCTTCAAGGTGGGCGACAGTGCCGCGGTCGGCGTGATCGTGGAAAGCTGTCTACACTGTGACAACTGCAATGCCGATCTTGAGAACTACTGCAGCGATGGTGGGGCGCGCGATACCTATAACGCTGTCCTGCGCAGCGGCGAGCGGACGATGGGTGGCTACTCGTCGAACATCGTGACGCCCGAGCATTTTGTGCACACCCTGAAGCCCGGCGTCGACCTGCCCGCGGTGGCGCCTTTGCTTTGCGCCGGCATCACCACGTACTCTCCGCTGCGCCACTGGGGCGCAGGGCCGGGGAAGAAGGTCGGTGTTGTGGGGCTGGGCGGCCTGGGACATCTGGGCATCAAGTTCGCGAAGGCTTTTGGGGCAGAGGTCGTGCTGTTCACCACCTCTGCGAGCAAGGCGGACGACGCCAAGCGTCTGGGTGCCGACGACGTCATCCTGTCCAAGGATGCCAATGATATGAAGCGGCATGCGGGGAGCTTCGACTTCATTTTGGACTGCGTTTCCGCGCCACATGATATGGATGCGCTGCTGGGTCAGTTGCGGCTGAACGGCACGTTGTGCCTGGTCGGACTGCCCGAGGTACCGCTCTCCGTGCAGCCGTTTTCTGTGGTCGCGAACCGGCGTTCGCTGGCCGGATCAGGGATCGGCGGTATGAAGGAAACGCAGGAGATGCTGGACTTCTGCGCGGAGAAGGGCATCGGCGCAGATGTCGAGATCGTCAGCTATGACAAGGTGAATGACGCGTATGAGCGCGTGCTGAAGGGCGATGTGAAGTACCGTTTCGTTCTGGATGCCTCCACGCTGAACCAGGGATAGGGTCATCGAACGCAAGAGCGGCGAGCCTAGGCTCGCCGCTCTGTGGTGTTCATCGCAGGGAGCTACAACCAGACGATGCACTGGGGGTTCGTCGCTGGATAGGTGGCTCTGGGACCCAACTGCCCGGTCGCCGGGTCGCGCGTGAACACGGAGACGCTGTCCGAGTCCTGATTGGCGCACAACAGCCAACGCTCGCTGGGGTCGAGGGCGAAGAAGCGCGGTACCTTGCCCCCGCAGGGCAGTTGCTGCACTCGCGTCAGCTTTCCCGTTCGAGGATCGATGCTGAAGACGGTCAGGACATCGGAAAAGCGGGTGCTGGTGTACGCGAAACTAGCGTCGCGCGTAAGAACGATCTCGGCCCCGGTGCTCGCGGCAGCTTGTGCGCCGGAGGGCAGGATGCTGAGCGTGCCGCCGGTGACAGGATGCGCCTGCGGTTCTTTTCCAGGGATCCATTGGTACTGGACCACCGAGCAACTCAGCTCATTGATGCAGTACAGCCAGTGGCCGTTGGGGTGGAAGGCCAGGTGCCGAGGCCCGGCACCGGCACTTGTGGGTATGCGCGTAGGCTCGCCGAGGGGCTCTGCCGTGCCGGGATGGACTGGAAAGGCGAGGATGGCGTCATCACCAAGGTCGCAGGCCAGAACGTGGCGATTGTCCGGAGACAGGGTGGCGCAATGTAAATGGGGCCCGCTTTGACGATCCTTGACGGGGCCAGGAGTGCCACACTCGGTAGTGCCGGCGCATTCAAAGACCCTTGCCGCGGGTGAAGGTACGCCTCGCTTGTCCAAGGCAAACGCCGCAAGGCTGCCGCCGCTGTAATTTGCCGCAAAGAGCAATTTCGCCGTGCGGTCCACGGAGACAAAACACGGGGCTCCGCCATGGGTCTGCTCACTTGCCAACGGCTGCAACGTGGCTGCACTACGATCCAGGGTGAATGCCGAAACCGCGGCGGTAGGCACATCGCCCTCGTTGCAGGCATATACGACGGGCAGGTGCGGATGCAGTGTGAGATAGGACGGTTGGGGCGTAGCGATGGCCAGTTCGGGAGTCCCTATCGCGCCGGTCGCCGGGTTCCACTGGGCACGGTAAATCCCCTGACCTTTACCCGTACCGAGCAGGATCCAGTTCATGGGAGATGCGCTCCCCTGTGCGAAGACGTCCCTCCCGCGGAGAGCCCCTGTGGCGAGCAGGCCCTGCAGCACTGCTCGGCGTGACACCTTGCCTGACATGGATGTTGAGTCTAGCGGATGGGCAGGATCCGTGCACAGAGGCTTGCGGGGCCGGGGCTACCGGCGAGGCGTAAGGCTGTCGCTTTCGGCGGCGGTCTGCGGCTCCTCGGGCAACTTGAAATCCATCTCCGCAGGGTAGGCATCCTGATTGATGACGGGAAGGGAAGGAAGGTGTTGAGAGCCTTTGCCCTCGCGGACCACGGCATCGGCATGCTCGAGCACCTCGTCCACGGTCATCGTGTACATCTCGCGGCCATTATCGTAGCCGTTCTCGATGGCCTGCTTGAGGAAACGGCCCGCGGCCTGGGCGGCGATGGAATCCGTGATGACCTTGCCGTTGCGGCGTTTCTGCTCGATCCAGGCCACGTTGGGCATGGCGATCCACAGGGCGCGGTCGTTGACCGCGAACCGGATATCGGTGGCATCCGCGTGCCGCGTCGCAATGGCGACGATGGTGGCCTTCCAGACACAATGCAACTTCTCGCCGGTCCAGCGATCGTCCGCTACAAAGTCCTCATACATAGCGTCAGGTTAGACGCTTGACCGGGGCTAGGCAAGCATCCCGAACGCGGCATCTCAGGGGTCAGGAGCGAATATGAAGATTCTGGTGATGGCGCAGGGGGCGGTACAGGGGAAGAGCTGGTGAAGCATGCCGCAGCGACGGGACATGAGGTAACGGCGCTTGTCCACCATGCGGAGAAGTTCGAGGCGCCCCCAGGCGTGCGCGTGGTGCAAGGCGATGTTCTCAATCCGGCGACACTGGACAAATCCGTTCCGGGTCAAGATGCCGTGGTGGATACCCTTGGAGGGCATACCCCTTGGAAGGAGACCTCCATGGAGACCGATGCGGCTCGCAATGTGATGGAGGCGATGCGGAAGAATGGGGTGAAGCGCCTGGTCGTGGTCTCGGCGATCGGAGTCGGCGGGACCGCCGATCTTGTCCCGGTGTGGTATGAAAAGCTGGTGATGCCGACATTCCTGCGTGGAGCCATGAAGGACAAGGAGCAGATGGAGCCCGAGGTGGAAGCGAGCGATCTGGATTGGACGATTGTGCGGCCGGGACACCTCGTGAACGGCGAAGCGACTGGGACAGTGCGGACCTTTGAGCCAGGAGCTGGCGAGACCGCACACAAGATCACGCGAGCAGATACAGCCGCTTTCATCCTGGAGGCCCTGAAGCAGGGCACGTACCTCAAGGCAGCCGTAAACATCGCCTCCAACTGAGCCCGGCGGTGCGGCGGAGAAAGCTGAAAGGTAAGCTCAAGGGGTGCGTACCTTTCAGCTTTTTGCCACGATGTGGATGTTGCTTGGAGGCGTTTGCTCGGCGCAATCGGACCCCAAGCCGCCCCCACCAAAACCACCTCCGGACGTTCTCGAATTCACCAACGGCGACAAGCTTACCGGCAAATTGCTGAACGCTGCTGGCGGCAATGTCGTTTTTCACAGCGACATGGCCGGTGATCTGACGATCCCGTTCAGCAAGGTGAAGGAGTTGCATTCGGGCACGGAGTTCGTGGCGCTGCGCGCCGGCAAACCGGGCCAGTACAAGCCTGCTGCGTCTGGAGCGGTGAGCTTTCAGGACGGAAAAGTCACCCTGACGCAGAGGCCCAGCAGTGGACAGGACAAGACAGATACCCTCCCTGCCAAGGACCTCGGATTTCTGATTGATGTGGCTTCGTACGCGAAGGAGGTCGACAGTCGCGCAAGCTTCCGGGCCGGGTGGACCGGCTCAGCCACCGGTGGATTCTCTCTGGTGCGATCCACCCAGTCGAGCACCACGTTTACAGGCGCCGTCAACTTTGTCCGCCAGATCCCCACGGTGGGGTATCTGCCGCGCAATCACCGCACGACCCTGAACCTTTCAGAAAGCTACGGAACGAGTACGACGCCGGTGATTCCGCCCACCACGCCGGCGAGTTCGCCAGCGGTTGTGCTGACGAACATCTTTCACGCCGACGCGGAGCGCGACCAGTACTTCAGTACGCGCTTCTATGCGCTCGCGGACACCAGCTTTGACCACAACTTCGCGTCCGGTCTGCAATTCCAGCAGATTTACGGTGTAGGCGTGGGTTGGACGCCACTCCAGGAGTCCCGACAGGAGCTGGATCTCAAGGCGGATGTGCACTACCAAAAGCAGCAGTTCATCCAGAACATCGATACGGCACCCCCGACGAATCAGGAGGCTATCGTTGGCTCGACGTTTCAGGAGAATTATCGGAGGAACCTGCCGCGCAACATCGTCATGACAGAGTGGGCGAACATCCTGCCGGCCTGGAACGACCCTGTGGCGTACTCCGCCAACGCCTACCTGGGCTTCGTGCTGCCGCTGTACAAACGGTTTCACGTCAGCCT
>CAXTGN010000084.1:0-13451 GCA_964243455.1 uncultured Acidobacteriaceae bacterium | reverse complement strand
CACGCCGAAGGGCAGGCTGGTAAATGCGTCCTGCAGCAACCCGATCAGCGTGCCGGTCACGGTTCCCGCCACGGGGCTGCGTCGGGACACCGCAAAGAACACGGTTGCGGTCAGGGGCAGGTCCAGGATGTCCAGCCTGGGCCACAATCGTGGCAACATCGCGCCCAGCAGCACGCAGAGCAACGGCGCCAGCACGGTCACCAGTGGATGAAAGTGGTACTGCTCCATCTCGCGACGCGAGGTATAGCTGTGTTCAGGCATGCAGTGGGTCGTCTTTGAGCATACCGGAGCCCAGGACCGCCCACGGGACTACGAACAACGTAGCCACGAATCATGTAGCCACTTCTTTCTTGTCATTCCTCGAGCGGGGAACCTGCTTTAGACACCCTGCGGGCTTAGCTGCGTCGCTGCGTTCAAATCGGCTGACGAGCATAGAAGGGGCACGGCGTAGAGGCTGCAGAAATGCGCCGCGGTTGCGTGTAATTCACTACTGTTTTGCTAGGCTCGTTTCAGGGACAGCCGTGCCGCAGCGACACAGACCAGGGCGTCACCCAGATGGGTAACAAACCACCTGGACCCGAAGCTAAGCTGAATCTTTTGTGGATCTTGCAGAAAGATAGGGTGGGTACGCCCTACGGTTTCGGCGCGCCGGGGGTCAGGTCTTCCGCGGAGGGCGTTGCCCCCGGCGAGTACCGGTCCGCATGCACGGCCGGCTTGGGCTTCGGCATGCCCGAATTCGGAACGCCAGGCACAGCTCCCGCTGTCTCGCCGGCAGCGGCAGCCGCCTTGCTCGCCTCCGTACCCGTGGCCGCAGCGGGCTTGCCGTCCGCTTCCGGAGTGTCGTCGTGCACCGACGGCAACCGGGCGGCTACCAGGTCCGCCGCCCGCTGATTCTCCGCACCCATCGCCTCTGCCTGGGCGGCGTCGGTCTGCGCCGAGGCCGACAGCGCCGGATTTGTACCGGTGATCACCAGCACCTCCTCCAGCTGCCGCAGGTTGGTCGCCGGCTTGATGTGAATGAGTGTGTAGGGCTGATGCCTGGGATCGGCTTCTACCCAGGCGATGGTTCCAACCGGGAGCCCTCGCGGGAATACCCCGTCGCCCCCCGACGTGATGACCTGCTCGCCAGCCTTGATTCGTTCGTCTGCGGTCAGATTGTTGATCTCCACCTCACCCGCAGACGTTCCACGGACGATCCCGCGCAGCCGCGTCGAGGCCAGGATCACACCAGCCCCCGAGTTGGGATCGCTGATGAGGAGGAGTTGCGAGGTATGCGGCATAACTTCCCGCAGCTTGCCCACGACACCATCCGGCGTGATCACCGCCTGCTCGGGCTTCAACCCGTCGTCGGAGCCCTTGTCGATCCACAGCACATGCGAACGGTCCGATCCGCTGGTCCCAATCACCTGCGCCGCCACCGTCGAGCTCACATAGCGCTGCTTGAACTGCAGCAAGGTTTGCAAGCGCCGGCCCTCCGCCGCATCCTGCGCAAAAGCCGCCTGCTCGAGCCGCAGGCGCGCTACCTCCTCCTTCAGAGCTGCATTCTGCCGCCGCGCCCCCCGCAGGTCGAGGTAGTTCGACCACGTCCGCCGAACGCCGGCGCCCACCCCATGCGTTGTCCGCTCCACCGGCCCGGCCACGGCCATGGCCCACTCCCGCAGCAGCGACACCTTGTGCTCATCCTCACCCTGGGGCAGGCTGACGCCCATCCGGGCAGGATGGTGCACCTGCGTCGCCAGCCACAGGGTCTGGGCCAGCACGACGGCCAACAGAACCAACGGGTTTTTTAACCGCCCAAGAAACGAATCCATCGATTTTCGCGGCCGACGAAGCGCCTCGTGAACATTATTCCATCGGGAGCCTGGCAGCACATCAGCCGTTAGCATGACACCTGTGATCCTCACACTCGACACCCCGGTGAAGTTCCTCAAGCGTGTCGGTGAGCGCGTCGCCGGCAGCTTGGCCGAACGAGGCGTCGAGACGGTCGAAGACCTTCTATACCACCTACCGTTCCGCTACGAGGACCGCGTCCACCCCAAGCCTCTTTCGGAGTACCAGCCCGGCGACATGGCGTCCGTCACCGGCGAGGTCCGTGGCGCGCTGCTTCTCCGCACCCGCGCCAAACCCATCTTCGAGATAACGGTCGGCATCAAGCCAGCCAGCACGGAGCCATCGCAAAGCGCCAACCCGCAGGGCCAACTCCAGCCACCACAAAGCGCCACAGTCCTGGAAACCGTCAAATGCCTCTGGTTCAACGGCACTTATCTGCGCGACCGCTTCAAGCCCGGCCAGCAGGTCGCTCTGTATGGCAAGCTGGAGGGCTCTCGCTCGGCCACCGCGCCCGGTGCCGCGCCCGGCGCCACGAAGTGGAAGATGATCCAGCCCACCTTCGAGATCCTGCCGGAACCTGGCAAGGACACCGGCGACGACGCCGAGTTCACCAAGCTGGAGATGGGCCGGATCGTGCCGGTCTACGCCACGCTCGGTGGCACAACGCCCTGGGGCGCCAAGCTCACCTCGCGCTGGCTGCGGCGCGTGCTCTGGGGTCTCTTCCGCGACCTTGCCGAATCCGGCGTGGAAGCGGAGGAAACTCTGCCGCGCTCCTTGATGGAACGGCTCGGCCTTCCCAACCGCATGCAGGCCCTGCGTGACCTCCATTTCCCTCCAGCGGAAACCCCGCTTGCCGAACTGCAGGCCGCCCGCACACCGGCCCACTGGCGCCTCATCTTCGAAGAGCTCTGGTACCTCGAGCTGGGCCTGGAGCTGAAGCGCAAAAAGCTGCGAGAGCGCGCCGGCACAGCATTTCAAACCGACGACAAGGTGCGCGAAGCCCTGAAGCAGGTCCTTCCCTTCAAGCCCACCAAGGCCCAGAAGCGCGTTCTGGCAGAGATCGTCGGCGACATGCGGGAGCCCCGCCCCATGCGCCGCCTGCTGCAGGGCGACGTGGGCTCGGGCAAGACGATCGTCGCGCTCGAAGCCGCGCTGGTCGCCATTGAGAACGGCTACCAGGTCGCGATGATGGCGCCCACCGAGATCCTTGCCACGCAACATTACCTCTCCGCGCGCAAGCTCCTTGCCGACGCCGTCTCGCCCACCCACGGCCGGGCGTATCGCACGACGCTGCTCACCGGTTCGCTCGACACCCGTGCCAAGCGTGACGCCCGTGGCCGCATCTTTCGCGGCGAGGCCGATCTCGCTATCGGCACGCACGCCCTGGTTGAAGAGAAGGTCGACTTCGACAACCTCGGCCTGGTCATCATGGACGAGCAACACCGCTTCGGCGTGCAGCAGCGCTACAAGCTCATGCGCAAGCCCGGACCCGATGGAGTGGCGACGGAGCCCGACGTGCTGGTCATGACCGCCACGCCCATTCCTCGGACGCTGGCGCTCACGATGTACGGCGATCTTGAGGCGTCGATCCTCGACGAGCTGCCGCCTGGCCGCACGCCGATCACCACACGCCGTATGCCGTCCGAACGTGCCGGCGAGGTGTGGGACTTCGTGCGCAAACAGGTGTGTGGGGGCCGCCAGGCTTATATCGTTTACCCGGTGATTGAGGGCGACAACACGGACCAGCCAGAACTCGACTTTGCCCATGACCCCGAAAGGGGCGCAGAGGTGGCCTCTGCCGGTACGCTGTCCTCTCGACCGGAGGCGCACAGCGCCGCAGTGAAGACGCCCCTGAATCTGGACGGGCGGCACAGAACGGTCAAGTCCAAGCCGGAACTCTTTGCACAGCACAGGCCCAAAGCAGATTCCTCCGTTTCGCTGCGGAATGACAAGGTGTCGGGCGAAGTTGCATCAACGAAGACCACAAAAGGCCGGTCGACCAACCGAGCCAAGCTGCGCTCCGCTACAGAGTCTTTCCAAGAGCTCTCCACAGGTCCGCTGCACGGGCTCAAGCTGGGCCTGCTTCACGGCCGCATGTCGGCCGACGACAAGGACGTCACCATGGCCCGCTTCAAACGCAGCGAGATCGATGTCCTCGTGTCTACTACCGTGATCGAGGTTGGCGTTGACGTGCCCAATGCAACGGTTATGGTGATCGAACACGCTGAGCGCTTCGGTCTTGCCCAGCTTCACCAGTTACGTGGCCGTGTGGGGCGAGGCTCCGCCAAGAGCTACTGCGTGCTGCTCACGGGGGACCGCATTTCGGTCGAAGCCGAGGCCCGCCTGGATGCCATGGTCCGCACGCAGGACGGCTTTGAACTTGCGGAGTTCGACCTCGCACAACGGGGTCCCGGCGAGTTCTTCGGCACGCGGCAGGCGGGCCTGCCGGAGTTCCGCATCGCCAGCTTGTCCCGCGACCGAGACCTGCTTGAACTCGCTAAAGAGGAGGCCGCACGCTTCGTCGAACAACCCGACCCAGCGCTGAGCACGGAGGAACGCGGCGCCGTCTGGGCGCGGCTTAAGCAGCAGTGGCAACGCCGCTATGGGCTGGTGGAAGCGTGAGGCGGTTGGTGATGGAGCGGTTGGCGCTTCGCGTTGGCGGTAAAGCGGCTGGCGATGAGGCGGTTGGCGCTTTGCGTTAGCGGTGAAGCGGCTGGCGGTGAGGCGGTTGGCGCTTTGCGTTAGCGATGAAGCAGTTGTGGGCGATGAGGCTGATGCTCCGACGGTTGGGGGTCGCGTGTTTCGTCGAAACACGCGACCGCAGAGCGCTGACCGCTTCACCGCCGACGCGAAGCGCTGACCGCCCTACCGCTGACCGCTACACCGCAAAGGGCGCGGCAGCCACGATGGGCATCTGCTTTTTGGGGCCGCGCTTGCGTGTGACGAGGACGCGGATGCGGTCCAGCATTTCGGCAGGCGTGCATGCCCCCTTGGGCAAGAAGGCGTCGGCGGCGGCAGCGCGGTCATAGCTGGAGACCATGTTCGATACGAGCAGGGCCGGCAGACTGGGATGGATCCCCTTGGCTCGGCGAACCAACTCATTGCCGTCCATCGCAGGCAGCACCACATCGGCCAGTAGCAAATCGACCGATCCCGGCATGACACCTTCCAGGTGTTCCAACGCTGCCTTTGGGCTCGTCAGCCCTACGACACGGTAGCCGCGGGTTTCCAGCATGAACTTGCGGACGGACAGGATTTGTTCGTTTCCTTCTACACACAAAATCGTCTTGCGAGGGCGCATCAGCGTACGTTGCTCTCTCTGCCGGAACTCCGGCGGCTCGCCCGACCCGCCTGAGCGTGCCGGAGGTATTCGGGGCCGAACGAGGCCGTCTGTATCCGGAGGACACATGACCTGAGCCGGCGATGTCAGAACGCGCTGACCACCCGATCGGCGGCGTAGACGCGAGGGTACGAAGCCGTCGCACTGGGGCAACAGCGAAGAAAAGGTGCTACCCCGAAGCATCAACTTGCTCAGGAGCGTACGGGGGCGGCGCCGTCAGAGGACAGCGTAAGTGACTGGGTTGGCAGGTGAGCCGAAGTGGTGCACGCGGTACCCGGAAGTGTTACTCCGAGGTGCGATTGCCTGAGCATACGGAGAGGAACCTCCGACGGCAACCCCAGAACAAAAGGCGAAGATTCACGCAACGTTGACCTCCCAATCCACCGGAAGGTGCGGAACCGTTGCTGTTACTGATGTTTCTGGTTCTCCCACCTGTGCATAACCCGGTTACCTGGGGAGGAGAAAGCGTCCCCCTGCCACGGGAATGGTGCGACCCGCAACAATCACATCCGTAACGGCGTTCCCTATAAGGGTTGCCCGGACGGTCATGCGGCTCGGGCGCTTCATCTCGACACCCTGCTGCAGGGTCACGGACGCGCCGGAGGCTGCCAGTCCCGTCCTGACCAGCCAGGCAATGCACGGTCCTGCAGCGGAACCCGTAGCCGGATCCTCACCACTTTCCCATTGCATGCGGGCACGCCATTCGCCGCGCGTGGGGTCCGGCGCGATGCAGTAAAACCACCGTGCGCCCCGGGCACGGAGCCAGGCCGTGGCCACACGCTGCGGAATGCTGAGTCGCTCCAGGATCTCGACCGAACGGAGCGCCACGATGCAGAACGGGTTGCCGGTGGAGACGGTCTGAGGCGCGTAGCCAGGCAGCAGATCCGCTTCATTCAGGCCAAGCACTGGGGCAGTCTCCGAGGGGTCGTACACCGCACCGAACTGCGGATCGGGCTGGCGCATGGAGCCGTAAAGGCCATCCGCGACATCGGGGGGAGGGGGGTCAAATCGCACCGGAATTGGCCCAACATTCAGCCGAAGCGTCACGATGTCTGTCGTTTGCAGAGCCGGGTGGTGCAGGCGCAACCAAGTGGCCGTGCCCAGGGTGGGATGACCTGCAAAGGGCAGCTCTTCCTGCGTGGTGAAGATCCGCACGCGGACACCGTTCCGGCGGTCCTCCTCGGGATCGGCTGCCGGAAGCACAAAGGTGGTCTCTGAAAGGTTCGTTTCTCTGGCGAGGGCCTGCATTTCGCTGTCGCTCAGGCCGTGGGCGTCGTGGAAGACGGCAAGGGGATTGCCCTCAAGAGGGCGCTCGGCGAAGACATCCAGGACGGAGTAGGGCAGCTCGATCGGCATGCTTCAGTCTAGCCAGCGAGGGGCCGCAGCCTGTGCGGGGTTGACAGAGCTGGCCTGCTTCCGTACCTTTGGTTTCACCGCAGAGGGGACAACCTGCCCCGGCGGTGCAGATTAGCCGAATGCGCCTCTTCCCCTCCATCCCGACCTGCCGTTGTGAGTGCCGCTGCTGTCCTTGCGGCCGGGCGGGGGTGAGCGGATGAGCGAATCGAGACGGTAACAAACGTCAGAAGCGCATCCAGACCCACCCAGGCCAGAGCCGGGTGGGTCTTCGCACGTAAGCGACCGAAACGGCCAAACGGAATCTAACCAGTTGAATCGCGTGGGCGGAAGCCCAAGAGCACGGAACCCGAGGGGTTTCGCAAACACGAAAGGGATCTGATGTCACTCCGCATCAACGATATCGCTCCAGACTTCACCGCCGAAACGACACAGGGCACCATTCACTTTCATGAGTGGATCGGTGATAGCTGGGCCGTGCTGTTCTCGCACCCCAAGGACTTCACGCCGGTATGCACTACCGAGCTCGGTGCCATGGCCAGCCTGGAAGGAGAGTTTTCCAAGCGCGGTGCCAAGGTAATCGGCCTGTCATTGGATCCGGTTGAAAGCCATAGCAAGTGGGCCAAGGACATCGAAGATGTGGGTGGCACTCCGGTGCGGTACCCGATGATCGGCGACCCGGAACTTAAGATTGCCAAGCTTTATGACATGCTGCCCGGTGATGCCGGAGACCTGGAAGGCGGCCGAACGGCTGCAAACAATGCGCCTGTACGCACGGTGTTCGTGGTTGGTCCGGATAAGCGCATCAAGCTGCACCTGGCGTATCCCATGACGACCGGCCGCAATTTCGACGAGGTGCTGCGTGTGCTGGACTCCATGCAACTCACGGCCAAGCACAAGGTGGCCACACCCGCGAATTGGAAGCAGGGGGATGACGTGATCATCACCGGGGCCGTGTCGAACGAGGAAGCCGACAGGATCTTTCCCGGGTACAAGACGGTGAAGCCGTACCTTCGGACGACGACGCAACCTCAGTAAACACAGGGCGTTTCTGGGCCCAGGGTTCTGCACGGTCCTCTGCATTTCAGGACGTGTACCCTGATCCCTGCTCCTGAGCACCGGTGGCGAAGTGGCTAACGCGCTGGTCTGCAAAACCAGTATTCGTGGGTTCGATCCCCACCCGGTGCTCCAAACTTTAGAAAGGGCTCGCCTAGAGGGCGGGCCTTTTTGCGTTTGTTCCTATTTGCGCAATCCGGTCTCGGTGCTGGTCCGTAACAGCATCAGGAGCTTCCAAAATGGAACACCGAGTGGCTTTTTCGAATCTCGACACTCTGTTTCATCGTCTTGCGGTCGTTAATGCGAGGCTTCACGAAGTAACAGATGAAGAAGGCAATCTGTCCAGGGAACGTCGCGAAATCATGGAACTGATCACGCGCGAACGCCTGGGGCAAGGTCAAAGGATCATTTGGAAACCTGGCGATCGCTATATCGCCTAGGATTCCTTTTGCCCATCCCAGTGGCGCGGTCGACGGGGTGGTCGCAGTTCGTCCAACACGCCGAAACATGGATGCTTTCACCCGAGAATGGGGGTTGGGCTTTCTTGTTGAGCCCTGTCAGCATCGGAGGGCGGCTGCGGGTCCAGAAACCGTTAAAGCTTTTTGCCCTGAAGCCGGTGCGGCGTTAGGCACGGTCCTGGCCGCAAACCCGATGCACGTGCTGAAAGGGGTCGTTGGGGGCGTGCTGGGTGTCTTGAAAGGTGGCGGGGTTCCGGAGAAGCGCTATGTGGAATCGCTGAAGATGCTGTTTGATGTTTTCAGCAAAGCGCGTAAGGAGGGGCTTGTTGCGATTGAGGCAGACATCGAAGAACCGGATAAGAGCGCTATTTTCTCCAAGTACCCCGCCTTTCTAAAGGACCACCACGTAGCTGATTTTGTCTGCGACACGATGCGCATGGCTGTGACCGGCGGCGTGAAGCCGTTCGATGTGGACCAGATGATGGAGATGGACCTGGAAGTTCATCACCACACCAGCATGCAGCCTACCCAGGCACTGAGCTCCATGGCGGATGCCTTGCCGGGACTGGGCATTGTGGCCGCCGTGCTGGGGATTGTGGTTACGATGGGAGCCCTGGGCGGACCGCCCGCGGAGATCGGTCATAAGGTAGCTGCAGCGCTTGTGGGGACCTTCCTTGGCATCCTGCTCTGCTATGGCGTGATTGGGCCCGTTTGCGGCCAACATGGCAAAGGGTGTTGAAGAGCAGCACGCCTTTTACCATGTGCTGCGCGTGACGCTTATGGCCTTCATCAAGGGAACAACGCCGATCCTGGCCGTTGAAATGGGAAGGCGCGCGACACCGGAGCATGTGCGACCCAAGTTCTCCACCGTAGAGAAGGCCTGCCGGAACAAAGGTGCCGAAGCACCTGCCACTACCTAGGAGAAACAATGCCCGAAGCAACTGAGCCAATCATCATTATCAAGAGGAAGAAGGCCGGGCATGCGGCGCATCACGGCGGTGCCTGGAAGGTACGCAGACTTCGTCACAGCCATGATGTCGCTTTTCATCGTGCTGTGGCTCATCAGCAGCAACGATGCGGTGAAACAGTCCGTCGCAGCGTATTTCAAGGATCCAAAGGGGACGGCGCGCCTGACTGGCAGCTACGCCCAGGTAGTTGGACACGCGTTGCCGCTGCACAAAGAGGACATGGCGATCTGAAGAAGCGCTTGCAGGCTGCTGCGACGCAGCTACCCAACTTCCGCAAACTGGATAAGCAGATTGAGATCAGTGCAACGCCGGACGGGCTTGAGATCGAGCTGCTTGAAGACAACGGGGGAACTTTTTTCGAATTGGGAAGCGCCGAACCAAGGCCCGCGTTGAACGAGTTCCTGACGCTTGTCTCCCGAGAAGTGGGTAAGGTACCGAACCTTATCTCCGTTGAGGGACACACTGATTCGATACAGTACAACCCGGCCGGCCAGCTACACCAATTGGGAGCTCTCGGCGGACCGTGCCAACGCGGCGCGGCGCATGATGCAGGCAAATGGGATCGGAGCAAACCAGGTGGCTGAAGTACGAGGCTTCGCCGATCAACACCTGCGATTGCCGGACCATCCACAAGATGCTTCGAATCGACGTATCACGCTCATTGTGCACGCAGATGCTGCACCCAACGAGCCGAACACATCAGATCCCGGTTTCCTTGGGAGACCGGTGCATGCGACTGCAACGGAGACAGCCAGCGCGGCGAGCCCACATCAAGGAACAGGAGAGTAAGGGTGTAGATGTTCCTTGCGAGAGACGAGCCTCACCAACATCTCCACGAAGTTCTGTTCAGCCTCGGACCCGAAGCGGAAACGAAGACCGGCCTCATACAAATGCGCATAGGCCACCTCGGCGTCGAGCTCAATAGAACAACTATCGATCTGCAGGCGTACCTTACCGAGTGTTCCGGGCAGCACCGGTTGCGAAAGACGGACGAGGGTTCCCCTGTCGCTCAGGTCGCAGGTGTGGCCGAAAACGGGCGAGCCCTCGATACAGAACTCGACCGGTAAGCTGAGCTGAAATCGAGGGACGCGATACGCGAAGGCATGCACATCGATCAATGCTGCTTTTCCAGAGCATGCAGGATGCAAGGTTTCAAGATAGACAGGATTGTGATTTCGGACACTACATCTTTTGTAGCAAGGCCGGATGCTCCAGAATGCTCCATTCGGCGGCGTTCCGCGAATACCCCCGTGCTAAGCTCGTGAACCGGCACTCAGAGAACTCTCACCGGAGGATAGTTTGCTGGCTGACGAACAAGAGTGCGCCACGTCGCCCGTCAATGATTTTGTAAAAGAAGACCAACCTCCCACTCGCAGTTTCACGGGCAAGCGCGCCCTTGTTGTCGAGGACGACGTGGTACTGGCTCGGTTCCTCGATCGGATGTTGAGAGCAGCCGGCTTTGAAGTGGAAGTCGCGCACACGGGAGTTGTGGCTCTCCAGATTCTTAGCCGAGATCTCGACGTAGTGGTTTTGGATTTGAACCTTCCCGAGATGGACGGTATCGCGGTGGTGCAGGAACTTCGGTTGCACTTCAGCCTTCTTCCTGTCCTGGTCCTGACAGCGCGTGTGCGTTCCGAGTGTGCCGTGACGGCGTTGGAAAACGGCGCAGACGATTGCCTGACGAAACCCTTTTCCTACCTCGAGCTGCTTGCGCGTCTGCGCGCAATCCTGCGCCGCCGTCAGCCGCAACATGGACAACCGAGGACGTGCGTGCAGGACCTAGCTCTGAACCGTGCAGATTTCCGGGCGACACGCAACGGCAAGCACATCGACCTGACGCCGCGAATTCGGGCTCCTCGAATACCTGATGCGCTCGCCTGGAACAGCCGTGCCGCGAGCTGTTCTGCTTAAGGATCTTTGGCGAGACGATGGTCACTCCGGCAGCAACGTCGTGGATGTGTATATGAAGTACATAAGGGACAAGATCGATCTTCCAGGACTGCCCAAGCTCATAAGGACCGTCCGCGGCGTGGGATATGCGATCGGTGAGGCATGAGGCAAGCTTCAGTTCCTGAGACACAGGCCTTGTTCAAACAGGACAGATGAGGGAAATCCCGGATTCCGTGACGAAGATGCGAAGCGATCAGGCACTGAATGTCAGATTCGGTACGGAAACAGATCAGCCGGCACGGCTACTGGTGGTTGGTTCCGATGAGACTGAGCGACGGCAATGGCTCGATCAACTACCTGCGAACATGGGGTCACCAGAGAAGCAACAAGTTCACAAACCATGCTCATACCGGACAATGACAGCTAGAATTGAATGGGTATGCCCCTGCTCAAAATTCTCATCCTGGCAATCGTCCAGGGCCTCGCCGAGTTGCTGCCCATTTCCAGTTCCGCGCACGTTGTAGTCGCGGAAAAGCTGATGGGACTCGATCCGTCTAGTCCCGTGATGACGTTGGTTCTCGTGATGCTGCACACGGGCACCATGTTTGCCGTGATTGTGTACTTCTGGAACCAATGGAAGCGTTCCTATTTCGCCACGGCGGATGCCTTCAAGCGATTTCTAGTCCGGGCCCTGTGGGCCACCTTCCTTACGACACTTATCGGCTTTCCGATCATCAAGCTTATCGAGAAGACAGCGTTCAAAGGGGCTGAGAAGGCCGAGATTGAGCTGCTCTTTTCACGGCTGGATTTGGTGGGGGGTGCCCTGCTTGCGGCGGGTCTGCTGATCCTCATAGCAGGCCTGCGGGAGCGCAATCGTGAGCAGCTTGTGAGTCGCAGTGCCTACGAGCGTGCAGCTTCCCGCTCTGGCGACAATGTGACCTTCGGCCAGGCAGGCTGGATGGGCGCAGTTCAGGGTCTGGCGCTTCCCTTTCGGGGATTCTCGCGTTCCGGTTCCACCATCTCTGCGGGTCTCCTCACCGGAGCCAATCGTGAGCGCGCCGAGCGGTTCTCGTTTGCGCTCGCTGTGTTGCTAACTCCGGCCGTAATCGGTCGTGAGGCACTCCGTCTGGTGAAGGCCTCTCACGAAGCGGCAGCAACGGGGGTCGTCATAGACCTGCACTCCAGTATCGCGACCTCGCTCATTGGCATGGTCCTGAGCTTCTTTGCGGGTTTGCTGGCACTCCGCTGGCTCAGCGCGTGGCTGGAGAACGGACGCTGGTGGCTGTTCGGTGCATACTGTTTGCTTGCAAGTACCGTGGTCTTTTTTCTTCACTTCAAGCAAGGACTTTAGAGCGCTCCACCTAGACAGGCAGAGAAAAAGGCGGCCATCGCCGCCTCCTTTGTTGGACCTTGATGAGGTTTACTTGCCGGCCAGCGCATCACGGTGGTTTCGCACATAGTCATGCGAGGTGATGATGTGGGCCTGCTGCGTGGTTAGCAGTTCACGTACGGGAAGCGGAAGGTCGTGCTCAAGCGCTTTCTTGTATGCGTCTTTGGCAACATCTTCACCCTGCTCAGAGGTTGCGAGTAATTGGTGATCGCTGCCGGCTCCGATATGCGCTTTCAAATCGCCCCAGACACGATGGGCAGCACCACTCACCGTTCCGGATTCCTTCACGTCAGCCATGCCCGCTCGATGGAGTTCATTTTCGAGCTCGGCCCGGAAATTTGCTCTTTTCAGGCTTTCTGCCAAAAAATACCGTTTCAGCGTGTCGTCCTTGAGATGTTCGCCGATGTCCGCAAAGCCTTTTTGTCCGTCGTGCAGGACCTTAATGACATCAAGCAGAACCTTCTCCGTCTCTTTGTTCCGTTCTGATCCGTCCAGTTCGTTCGCCATCGATCTCTCTCCAAATCTTTCCTGCGGTGCGCGGGGTCAGCCGACTGTCTGCGATTCTCCATCGCCGGCCGCAAGGGGGAGAAATCGCGAAAATCCCCCGCCCCCGTCACCGCAACTCTGCCGTCCGCTACGTGCGGCGGCGTTCTCTCCCTTAAGGATGCGAGCGGACCGCAGACGTTTGCCCCGAGGCTCCCGTAAGCAGGGCCGAAAGCTCGCAGATCCTCCGGAAATCTGCCGCGCGCCAGACGTGTCCGCGCGGGTTCCCTGCCCCGGCTGCCCATCTTCCCGGATCCCTTGCCGGACAGATGTGAAACACTACCTCTGCTCTGGTGGTTGCGATCCGTCGCTCGGCTGCTCTTTCCGTCTGAAAGACAAGCCTTTCCGCGCCCCAAACCATATGAAGTCCCAGCGACTCACCTATGCGCCTACACGGAGCCGCCGCCTGAACGAGGTCCTTGGCCTCGCCGTGCTCGCCGCCGCCGGCCTCCTTCTTCTCATCCGGGCCCTCTACAAAGCCCTGCGCAACCAGGAAGGCATGGGCCTCGGCGACGCCAAACTCCTCGCCCTCATCGCAGCCTTCTTGGGTTTTTGGGATTCCATGCTCGCCTTCTTCCTCGGCATGATCGCCTGCGCCCTGTACGCCGTCTATCTCCTCGCCC
>CAXTGN010000083.1:9886-13531 GCA_964243455.1 uncultured Acidobacteriaceae bacterium | reverse complement strand
GCCTGAAGGCTGCCGAACGCAAGCTAGGCCTTTCCCTGCCCGGCGCCAAACCAGAGAAACTCCCCGTCTTTATCAAGCAGGCCAGCCAGTGGATCACCATGGAGGACAAGGCCGCCCAGGCCGTGCGCTCCAAGAAGGACTCCACCATGCGCGTCGGCCTCAAGATGGTTCGCGAAGGCGCGGCTCGCGGCTTCGTCACAGCTGGCAACTCCGGTGCGGCCATGGCCTCCGCCAAGATGGTTCTGGGTTCGCTCGCCGGGGTGGATCGTCCCGCGCTGGCCACGGTACTGCCTACCACCCCGGGCACGCCCTGCGTCTTCCTGGATGTAGGCGCCAACGTAGATTGCGACGCCAACAACCTCCTCGAGTTCGCTGTAATGGGCTTCATGTACGCCAAGAACGTGCTGCACATGCCCGATCCGCGTTTAGGTCTGCTCTCCATCGGCGAGGAAGAATCCAAGGGCAACGCCCTCACCCGCGAGGCCCTGCCGCTGCTCCGCGAACTGGCCGCCCAGCATGGTCTGCGCTTCGTGGGCAATGTAGAAGGCCGCGATCTCTATAACGGGCACGTCGATGTCGTCGTAACAGATGGCTTTGTCGGCAACGTCGCCTTGAAGACGAGTGAAGGGCTGGTCAAGCTGGTCAACACCTCCCTAAAGGAAAGTTTGAAATCCACGATCACCTCGACTGTGGGCGCGATCCTCAGCCAGAAGGCGTTCAAGGCCTTTAAGAAGCGCCTGGACTACACCGAGTACGGCGGCGCTCCGCTGCTGGGCGTGCGGGGCGTCTGTATCGTCGGCCATGGCTCATCCAACGAGCGCGCGATCATGAACGGGATTCGGGTTGCCGCGGAATTTGCCTCCAATGAGGTCAATCCGGCCATTGAAGCCATGCTCGCCCAGAAGCCGGAACCGGCTGCCACCGGGTCACGAAGCTAACCCTCAATTCATGCGGCTGGCATGGACCTGGCCGTTGTTTCCGCCCTCGATCTTAAGTAGCTCGAACTCGTGGTCTCCGTCGAACGCCAGCACCAGGCCCATCAGATGGAACAGCGCGAAGAAGCGCGACCAGTCGATCGGTCGAAGGCTTGCCTCCGAACCATCCGGTCTTCCGAACACAAAGCCAAGTTGTGCAGGCTCGCCATCGGGCCGGAACGGAGCCCTTTCGATCGGATGGGCGTCGTGCCTTGCAGCCCATTGACGAATCTCCCCTTCATTATTTGTTACTTTGCGCAGAGCTGATCCTCCCACGGACTCATGTCCGCGTCTACGTTCTTGTTCAGGAGAGAGCATCTGTCGCAGCGTGGAGTTGCTTGCCTTGTGCGCTACCGCACGAGCGGGCTCCAAGGGGCGTGCTCTTGGTTCATTGGCTCAACAGTGCTTTACCCCGACGCAAGCTACCTTTCAGTCCGACCCTCAAACCAGGCATCGTCGCGCGGCATGCCAACATCCCAAGCCCCTGAGAGCTTCGCCAAGCAGGTCACGGCGTAGCACCCTAGGCGCCTTGGAGGGCCGTTCATGCCGCAGATCGTCGACCAGTCGCAGCTTCCGTCATTTCCCGCAGGACAGGGCAAAGGCGCTCATTTCCGCCCCTTGCCCCAGGATGTAGAAGACGGAAAGGTTCGTGCTCACACCTTGCAAACGATCAACGCCGATCGGCAAACACTGTACGCGATGTGGCGTGATGTAACCACCGCTCCGAAGTTCCAGGAGTATGTTATTTCGGTCGTGCCTGTCTCACCCACACGCAGCACCTGGACCTTTGGCGACCCGGAAGACGCCGAGAGTAAACGGGTCAGCTACGACACCGAGGTTTACGAGGACATCTCTGGCGAGAAGATTGCTTGGCGTTCGGTAGATACTTCGTTTGAGGAGCATGGTGAGGTCCATTTCACCGATCACCCGAGCGGCCGTGGCACGATCGTCACCCTGCTGGAGAACATGAAGACGCCCGGTGGCCGGCTGACGCTTGCTGCCGCCGCGCTGACACGGCGCACCCCGCGCCAGATCGTCATCGAAGACCTTCGCCACTTCAAGGAGCTCGCCGAGGCAGGCGAGATCCCGACAGTTGTGGGCAATCCGCATGGTCCTCGCGGGTTCACCGGCTCTCTCAAGCTGCGCCTCTATGGCGAAAACAATCCGACGCCGCCGGGCACAAGCAACAACCTTACCGCGGTCGCTGCCACCAGCGATCCGCCCGAAAGCGCATAGCTCGCCGCGCCATCCGTCATCCCCATAGGGATCGTCTTCCTGGCCGTACGCCCAAGCCCTAACGTTTTTGGAGAACTTCAATGAAGGCAGTCTGCTGGATGGGCACGAGCAATGTCCAAACCCTCACCGTACCTGACCCCAAGATCGTGAACCCGCATGACGTGATCATCAAGGTCACCCGCACTGCCATTTGCGGCTCCGATCTCCACCTCTTCGACGGGTACATCCCCACCATGGTGCCCGGCGATATCCTCGGCCACGAGTTCATGGGCATCGTCGAAGAAGTTGGCGCCGATGTGAAAAAACTGCAGCGTGGCGATCGCGTGGTGGTTCCGTTTACCATCGCCTGCGGCAATTGCCTGTTCTGCAAAAAGGATCTTTGGAGCCTTTGCGACAACACCAACCCGAACGCTCAGGTTGCCGAGACCATGTACGGCTACTCCGGGTCCGCGCTCTTCGGGTACTCACACATCTATGGTGGGTACGCGGGTGGACAGGCACAGTATGCTCGCATCCCCCATGCCGACGTAGGCTGCCTGAAGATCGAATCCGATATCCCCGACGAAAAGGTACTGTTTCTCACCGACATCTTCCCCACCGGCTACATGGGCGCAGAAAACGGAAACATCCAGCCCGGCGACACGGTTGCAGTCTGGGGCGCCGGTCCCGTCGGATTGTTTGCGGCCGCGAGTGCTTACATGCTCGGTGCCGGCAAGGTCATCGTCATTGACCGTTTCCCAGAGCGTCTGCGCCTGGCCCGCGAGTATTGCGGCGCGACTACCATCGACTACAGCGAAGATGATGTCATTGTCGTCGAGGCGTTGCGGGATCTCACCGGCGGCATCGGCCCTGATGTCTGCATCGACGCCGTTGGGATGGAAGCCCACTCCAATACCTTTGTCGGCATGTACGACAAGGTGAAGCAGGCTCTCATGCTGGAAACCGACCGGCCGTTTGTCTTGCGGCAGGCCTTCCAAGCCATTCGTAAGGGCGGTACCCTGTCCATCCCCGGCGTCTACGGCGGGGTACTGGACAAGGTGAATTTCGGCGCGGCCTTCGGTAAGGGCATCAAGATGGCCATGGGACAGACGCACATGCACAAGTATCTCCGTCCGCTGCTGCAGCGCATCGAGAACAAAGAAATCGACCCGACCTTCCTGATCTCGCACCGCATTGGTATCGAGGAGGCTGGCGATATGTACAAGATCTGGCGCGACAAAAAGGACCAGGTCACCAAGATCGTCATCGACCCCTGGCAAGACCGCTTGGGCACAGCACTCGTAGCTTCCTAATCGATCATTACGAAATGCAAGAGCCCGGCCAACGCCGGGCTTTTGCTTTGAGAGTTCAGCTTCTTTTACCGTCCCACCTGGTCCCCTCCCTCATACACCGCCACAATCCGGCTCACCGCCCCAATATCTACGGACGGATCCCC
>CAXTGN010000083.1:0-9876 GCA_964243455.1 uncultured Acidobacteriaceae bacterium | reverse complement strand
ATCGGCTGGGAACCCCAATCTCAGCCTTGTAACAGTGCTTCCCGCACAACAAAAGGCCCGGCAGCTGCCGGGCCTTCGTATTTCCAATCCTTGCGATTTCTGGCAACACGACCGATGGGATCTACACGGGAAGCACGACGACTAGTGTCAACCTGGTACCTGGTCCTGCGCGGGTCAGGTAACGTTACATGACCTGCGCGACGCGCTCCAGCTCAGCCTGAATGTGCTCAGCAGTAATACCGGGCACCTCGATCTTGGAGGCGACGTTTCGAGCTTCCATCGAGGAAATGCCATACCCGCGACCACTCAAGAAACTGCACACAATTTCAGCAGCCTGAAAGGAGTCCACGCCTGCTCGCAGGAGTTCACTCCGCAGCGCGAGCAGATCTGTAGCGGTGAACCGTTCTACGTAGGTCTTATCCTGGCCGTCGCTCACTAGGTAGTCTCCCTCGCGCACACATCGTGGCAGCGGTAGTCGGGTTAGAGGACGTAGATGCTCGCTTAGTTTGCTGCGGATCGAGTGAATTCTGCATGTGTTGCACTTCCCACTCAAGAACGGACCTGATTTATGTTTGGATGTGGATAACCCGGTCTGCTCTGCTGATCGTTTGTGGCGTCAAGCTATCCTGAAGCCATGGTGGATGGAATCACTGCGCCCCGCGTTCTTGACGGCATTGCCACCGCCGGAGAGATCAAAGCCGAGGTCGCCCAAACCGTTCGCGAGATGACCGCCCAGGGTCATCGTCCGGGACTTGCCGTTGTTCTTGTCGGCGAAAACCCGGCTTCCCAGATCTACGTCCGCAGCAAAATCAAGACCTGCGGCGAGCTTGGTCTCTACTCCGAGCTGATCACGCCCGCAACCTCCATCACTACGGGGGAACTGCTCGCGATCGTAGAGGACCTGAACGCACGCGATGAGATCGACGGCATTCTTGTCCAATTACCCCTTCCCCCCCATGTCAATACGAACCGCATCCTGGAAGCGGTCGACCCTCAAAAGGACGTCGACGGCTTCCATCCGCTAAACGGTGGACGCCTGCTGCATGGGGCCCCGATTGAAGAGGTCCTGGCGCCCTGCACCCCTGCCGGCATCATTCAGGTCCTCAAGCGCAATAGCATTCCGCTCGTGGGCACCCGCGCCACGGTGGTCGGCAAGAGCAATATCGTGGGCAAGCCGATGAGCCTTCTGCTGATGAATGAGCAGGCCACGGTGACGGTCTGCCACCGCCTCACAAAGGATCTGGCCCGCCATACCCGCGATGCCGAATTACTGATCGTCGCTATCGGCCAACCCGGGTTCTTCACCGCGAACATGATCATGCCTGGGGCCACGGTCATCGACGTGGGAATCAACCGCCTGACCGGCGAAGCCGAGGTGGAGAAGTTTTTTCCGCCCGACACGCCCGAATACACGAACCGCATCGAAGGCTTCCGCAAACGCGGCTCCACGGTGATCGGCGATGTAGACCCCCGTGCCTTTCCTGCCTGCGGTGCTTACACGCCCGTACCCGGCGGGGTGGGTGCGCTGACTATCGCCATGCTGATGTCCAACACGGTGAAAGCTGCGCGCTTCCGGCGCGGAATCTAGCCCAATGCTGCGCGTAGGCCTCACCGGTGAACTAGGCAGCGGGAAGTCCACGGTCGCCCGCCTGCTGGCCGGGTACGGCGCGGTTGTCCTGAGCTCCGACGAGATGGCCCGCGAAATGACGGAGCCCAATCAGCCCGTTTACCGGGCCATCGTCAACCGCTTCGGGCCGGGTATTCTGCTGCCTGACGGCACGCTGAACCGCCCGGAGCTGGCGCGTCTTGCCTTCAGGCCCGACAAACCGCGTGTCGAAGAACTTAATGCCATCATTCACCCCGCCGTCATTGCCGAACAGGAAAGCCGGGTCGCAGAACTCGCAGGAAGGCAGCCGGCGACGATCGTTGTCGTCGAGTCCGCCCTTCTGTTCACCACTAAATACGCGAGCGGCGAGGAGCCTTGGCGGAAGCGCTTTGACCGGATCGTCCTCGTGACCGCGCCGGACAACCTCAAGGTGGAGCGTTTTCTGCAAAGATCCACCGCCGGCCGCGAACTCAGCGCGGACGAACAGGCCTCAATCCGGGCTGACGCAAATTCCCGGCTCGCTGCCCAGCGCATCCCGCCCGCCCTTGCGGCTGATTGTGTCCTGATTGAAAATACAGGCTCGCCGGAGGCTCTGGCCCGTCGCACGGAACAGGTATTCCGGCAGCTTCGTGAAGAAGCGGATCATGTTCAGCAATGAGCTATAAGCTGTCGAGCTGAGAGCAGAACTCAGAGCTCCAAACCTCGTAGCTCACACCTGAACATTACCCTTCGACGAGGCTTCTTGAGAGACCTCCGCCAACTCGACGTCTGGCACAAAGCCCACGCCCTCACGCTCGCCACTTACCGCGCAACCGAGAACTTCACGAAATCCGAGACCTTCGGCCCGGTCACAACCATGCGGCGCGGCGCGACCCACCTCACGATGAAGATCGCCGAGGGTTGCGGCCAGGACTTGCCCGCGGACTACAACCGATGCCTGCAGCAGGCGCGCGGGGTCGGCGTGGAGGTCGAGTACCAGCTCCTGCTCGCCCGCGACCTTCAGCTACTCGCAATCGAGGTGCATGACGCGTTGCACGGTCAAGTCGTCGAGGTACGTCGGATGCTCTCCGGCCTCCTTCGCTCCGGCAAACCCATCGCCGTTTGATACCCTTACAGTTGATATCTAAGGAGACATCGCATGGCAACCGCAGTTCTGGAGACCGTGGCGACCGACTACAAGGTCGCAGACATCTCGCTCGCCGAGTGGGGACGGAAAGAAATCTCGATCGCCGAGCAGGAAATGCCCGGCCTGATGAGCATTCGGCGCAAGTACGCGCCGCAGAAGCCCCTTCAAGGCGTCCGCATCACGGGCTCGCTGCACATGACCATCCAGACCGCCGTTCTCATTGAGACGCTGGTCGACCTCGGCGCGATTGTGCGCTGGGCCTCCTGCAACATCTTTTCGACCCAGGATCACGCCGCTGCCGCCATCGCCAAGACTGGCGTCCCGGTCTTCGCCTGGAAGGGCGAAACGCTCGAAGAGTACTGGTGGTGCACGAATCAGGCGCTTCGTCATGAAAGTGGCCTCGGTCCGCAGCTCGTCGTGGATGACGGTGGCGATGTCACCCTGCTGATTCACAAGGGCGTAGAGCTTGAAAAGGGCGAGCGCGAGTGGGTTGACGCCAATGCTGACT
Source organism: uncultured Acidobacteriaceae bacterium (assembly GCA_964243455.1). GTDB lineage: Bacteria > Acidobacteriota > Terriglobia > Terriglobales > Acidobacteriaceae > Granulicella. The sequence continues at coordinate 6,636 of CAXTGN010000083.1, read as the reverse complement.
CCCAGGAAGAAGCCGTCATCAAGGATCTGTTGAAGAAAATCCACGATGAAGACAATCAGCGCTGGACCCGCGTTGCCAAGGATTGGCGCGGCGTCTCCGAAGAGACCACCACCGGCGTCCATCGCCTCTACAAGATGTTGGAGCAGGGTAAGCTGCTCATCCCGGCCATCAACGTCAATGATTCCGTCACGAAGTCCAAGTTCGACAACCTGTACGGCTGCAAGGAATCGCTCGCCGACGGCATCAAGCGTGCGACGGACGTCATGATGGGTGGCAAGGTGGCCGTAATCTGCGGTTACGGCGACGTAGGCAAGGGCTCCGCGCACTCGCTGCGTGGCATGGGCGCCCGCGTCATCGTTACGGAGGTCGACCCGATCAACGCCCTCCAGGCAGCAATGGAAGGTTATGAGGTCACCACGATCGAAGAGACCCTCGGCCGCGGCGACATCTACGTTACCTGCACCGGCAACGTCGACATCATCACCTTTGAGCACATGGGGCAGATGAAGGATCAGGCCATCGTCTGCAATATCGGCCACTTCGACAACGAGATCCAGATGGCTGAACTGCAATCCGCCAAGGAAGTAAAGCACCTGAACATCAAGCCGCAGGTGGACATGTACACCTTCCCCAACGGCAACTCGATTTTCGTGCTCGCAGAGGGTCGTCTGGTCAACCTGGGCTGCGCCACCGGTCACCCCAGCTTCGTCATGTCCAACAGCTTCAGCAACCAAACACTTGCGCAGATGGATCTCTGGGCGAACAAAGACACCTACGAGATCGGCGTCTACGTCCTGCCCAAGAAGCTCGACGAGGAAGTCGCTCGCCTCCACCTTGAAAAAATCGGCGTGAAGCTCACGACGCTCTCCAAGAAGCAGGCTGACTATATCGGTGTTCCCACCGACGGTCCCTATAAATCTGACCACTATCGCTACTAAGTAGCGTTGAAAGCAGGAACAACGAGAAGGCCGCACCCAGCGCGGCCTTTTTCGCATCCTCCCAGGAGGGAGACTGTCGAACGATGGCAAGGATGAGTCCCACTGCACGAAGCGTCTTCGCCGTGATTGACGGTTTGTTGCTCTTCTTTGCCCTCGAAGGCGCCTTTTACGCTGTCGCCTTCCTCGGGCTGCACAGGTCCTTCGACACACCCACACATCTCTACCTGAGCTGCAACCTCCTGTGGGCGCTTGTATCCGCTCTAGTTGCGGGGTACGCGACAGGCCGCGTGGCGCGGCGGCATGCCGTTGCCCACGGTGTAGGGTTGGCCGTACCTTTCCTTGTGCTCAGCGTTTTTAATCTGAACAAAGGCATCGGCGGCCGGCATACCCTCTATGTGATCGGGATCAACCTCCTGGTCCCAATCGGCTTCGTCGTCGGCTCATTCTTGGCCGTTCGCCGTCATGGCGCGCCTCGAGCCCGACTTTCAGCTCAACGATAAGTGAGCCCCAATGGCCTCGAGGCGTCCAGACCCGATCACGGCGCATCCGCATCGGTCAGGACAAATCCCACGACACCCGTCCGAACTCCGGGCTGTGCCGTGCCTGCAAAAACCACCGACCGAACCGCCCCGGAACCTGCCTTGACAATCACGCTGCCTACAGGGATGTTCAGGCCCCGTTCCGACACGGTAGCCACGACGGTGTATTCGCCGGCGGCGGGGACAGTGGTGTAACCACTCACCGCGCCCGCAGGAGTGGTTATCACCAGCGGAGGCACCCCGTTCCCACTTGTAGGCGAAACATGAAACGTCAGCGAATCTGCCCCTTCCACCTCATTCAACAGCCGCAAGGCAATCTGTCCTGCTGGCGCCGCCGTGTCCTGGTCGGCATACACGCGTTCCTGCAGGCTGCCGAGACCGTGGCTGACGATGGCGGTGTACTGACGGCCTCCACCCAAAACGGTCTGAGCACCCGCAAGAGTCTGTCCCATACCGGTACGACTGACGCTCAGACTGGCCGCGCCGGAACTGACCGGCAGATAGGTGGTGAAGTTCTCAAAGCCGACGCCGTACGCCGCTCCGGCCCCGTTTACGTAAAAGTCCATCTCAGGGCTGCCGGGAGACACCTCCACGAAGCGGACCTGCGCCGCGCTCAGGTTTGTGTCCGTACCCAGACTGCCGCACCCAGTCATCCCCAAAAGCAGAACACCCACGGCAGCCCCGCCCAGGACCCGCCGTCCACATCGCGGGTTCGACAGCACCGGCGTCACGCCTTTCTCAGCCCGGAAACGCAGCGTTGAGCAATCAGGGATCACACATACCACTCTACTGCGCCGGAACCACAGGGCTCTGACACATAAGTGGTACCAAAGCTCCTGGACAGAACAAAAAATCAGCCCCGCCGGCGCGAACGGGAGTCCACAACCGGCAGGGCTAGCTCTTGTTTGCTGCAATTACGATGGTAACCAAACTTACATTACCTTGCAACCCCCAAATTTTCGGAATAGTGATAACGCCCGCTGATCATTGTTTGGCTGCATGGTGTGCCACAACGCTGTCCTTGATCCTGTCGTAGGTGCTCTGCGGCACAATTCCCTTTGTCAGAAGCTGGTTCTTCGCCGTGAACGGTCGCGCGTCCACGATGCGCTTCGCGTATGCATCGCCGATTCCTGGAAGGGTCTTCAGTTGCGATGCCGTCGCGGTGTTCAGGTCAAGCTGGTATCCGTTTGCGGCGGAGGCAGGGACGGCTGGGCTCGGTTTCGCGGCAGCCTGCGCAACGAGGTACGCGCCTGGGAGACCTGCGCCGAGTAGACCCGCAAGCGATGCGGTCAAGACAAGCCTCTTCATTCTTCCCCCTCTGATTCGTAAGTTCACCTGCACGGTCCCGAGGCGAGCCCAAAGTATCACGCTGGGTATACACTCAGCGCACTTTCCTGCGAGGACTGCCCATGATCAGATCCTGTTTGGCCGCATGTCTGCTGATTGCTGCATCCGGGGCTGCGGCGCAAAGTACGCCCACACAGCCCACCACTTCGCCGCAGTCAGGGCAGCCCGCACAATCGATGGATGGAGGCGCCGAGTCGGCTGCTCTGACGCCCGCTCCGCCCGCGTTTGCCCCCGACACCCCCAACGCCCAGGCGCAGAGGCCTCGAGGGCCCGTACGCATTTCAGGCGGAGTGATGGCCGGCAATGTGCAGTCCAGGGTAGATCCCGCGTACCCGCCTGAGGCAAAGGCGAAAGGCATGCAGGGCTCCGTTGTGCTGGACGCTCTCATTGGCAAGACCGGAGCCGTCCAACGCCTTCGCGTCGTGTCCGGCCCCCCAGCGCTGGCCACCGCCGCGATGGACGCCGTGCGCCAGTGGACCTACAAACCGATGTTTTTGAATGGCCAGGCAAGCGAGGTCCTGACCACGGTCACTGTCAACTTCCAGCTCGCGCCCCCAGCTTCGCCACAGTAGAAGGTTACGGGGTGGCCATGGCCGCAACCCGACCATGGCCCGCTTCCATGCCCACCGTGCGTCCATCCCGCATGGACAGGATGCGGTCCGCGATCGTTGCCGCCTCCGGGTTGTGCGTGATCATCAGCACGGTCTGGCCCAGCTCACGGCTGGAATCTCTGAGCATCGTCAGGACGCCCTGTGAGTTCTCGGTGTCCAGGTTGCCGGTCGGTTCGTCGGCCAGAACAATCGAAGGCTTCGTAATCAGCGCGCGGGCGATTGCAATGCGTTGTTGCTCTCCGCCAGAGAGCTCGTTGGGGCGATGGTCCAGACGACTCTTGATATGAAGCAGATCAGCCAGCTTGTCCAGCAGCGCCCGATCGAAGGGTTCGCCCGAGCCGGCAATCGTGTGCGCCAGCTCAATGTTGTCGCGGGCCGAAAGGGTGGACAGCAGATTGAATCGCTGAAAGATAAAACCGATATGGCCTCGGCGAAACTTGGTGAGCTCCGCATCGCTCATGCGAGAGAAGTCCTGATCTGCCACCCGCAGAGAACCTGCACTCGCCGAGGTCAGACCGCCCAGGATATAGAACAACGTTGACTTTCCCGAGCCGGAAGGCCCAACAATCGACAGGAACTCGCCCGTTTCAACAGAAAACGTGGCGTCCCGAAGCGCATGCACCTCCAGCTTGCCCGAGCGGTAAATCTTTCCCAGGTGACTGGCTTCAATTACAGCTGCCATAGACCGGTTCAGTGTAGCGCAGCGGTCGGCGCTTCGCGTTGGCGGTAAGGTGGTCGGCGCTGCGCGTGGCGGTGAAGCGGTCGGCGGTAAAGCGGCTGGCTGTGAAGCGGTCAGCGATGAAGCGATTGGCGGGAAAAAGGGCGACGCGCTGCGCGACCGCGGAGACCTTCTGTAGAGTAAGCCCAGCATTTCTCGCGGTACAAGCCTGCAATGGAGACCAAACCGCGTCATTCGCCAACTGCTTCACCCGCCAGCCGCTTCACCGCTGACCGCCTCACCGCCAACCGCCTCATCGCCAAACGCCTCATCGCCGACCGCTCCACCGCTGACCACTTCACCGCCAAACGCCTCACCGCTGACCGCTTCATCGCCAACCGCTTCAGCGTCATCGCGCAGCGCTACTTACCGGAGTCCCCCTTGGTCCTCGGCCTCGGCACCGACCTCACCGAAGTTCCTCGCATTCAGGCGAGCCTTGACCGCTACGGACAACATTTTCTCGATCGCGTCTACACGCCCGGAGAGATTGCGTACTGCCAGGCCCGCAGAAAGGGCGCTGCCCAGAGCTTTGCAGCACGTTTTGCGGCCAAAGAAGCTGCCGCAAAGGCTCTCGGCACCGGCATCAGCCGTGGTGTGACGTGGCGCGAGTTTGAGGTCGTTCGCCAGCTCGGGCAGGCGCCGCAGATCCTGCTGCACGGCCGCGCCGCGGAGATTGCGGCCGCGCGCGGTATCCGGCGCCTCACGCTCAGCTTGACCCATACCCGGGAGATGGCCATGGCCGTCGTCATCGCGGAGAACTAGGGCCGACCTTCGCACATTCTGTCTTGCTACCATTACCCCATGCCCAGCCAGCAGGAAGTGAAATGGTCGCAGCTGAAGGTCGGCGTTCTGGTGCTTATCTCGCTGGCGCTGCTGATCGTGCTGCTGTTCCTCATGACCAACGCCACCGGGATGGCGACCTTTGAAAAGAAGCTGATGGCCCACAGCTATTTCCCAAACTCCCAGGGCCTGAAGGTGGGCGCGCCGGTCAACCTGGAAGGCGTCGCCATCGGTGAGGTGAAGGCGATTCGTCTCTCGAGCGATTCCGGCCGCAAACTCACACCGGTGGAAGTCGTTATGAAGCTGACTCCCAAGTTTCAGGATCGCCTTCACACCGACACAAGCGCCTCCTTGGAGACGGCAGGCATCGTCGGCGACACCGTCGTCGAGCTCAACAGCAAGCTCGCGCATGGAGCGAAGTTCCAGTCCGGTGGCGAATTCCGGGCCATGGAGCAGCCCTCGATTGCCAGCTTCCTACAGTCGGGTCAAGGCACCCTGAACCAGCTCAACGGCACGATCGCGAAGCTCGACAAGGTCGTCGACGGTCTCCAGAACGGCGAAGGGAGTGTCGGCCAGTTGTTGAAAAATCCCGCACTCTACAACGAGGCCACATCGACCCTAAACCAGTTGCATTTCCTCTCGGTCAACCTGAACCGGGGTCGCGGATCGGTCGGCAAGCTCCTTACGGACGACACCCTCTACAACCGCCTGAACGACACGGCCAGCCGTCTCGATACGTTGACCACCGGCCTCAGCACAGGCAAGGGCTCCGCCGGCAAGCTGCTTACCGATGACGTCCTTTACAACAACCTCAACACCACGCTCACGCGGACGAATTCGATTCTGGCGCAGGTCGACAGCGGTCAGGGCAGCCTCGGTCTGCTGCTCAAAGACCCGGCGACCGCGCAGAAGCTCAGCGACACCATCACCCAGCTCGACACCATGCTCGCCGGGGTGAACGCCGGCAAGGGGACCGTCGGCCAGCTTGTCACCAACGACTCCGCTTACAACAATCTGAACGTCCTGCTGAAGAACGCGTCCGAGCTGGCCGTCATGCTCCGCACCGACCCCAAGAAGTACCTCACCATCCACATGAAGATCTTCTAAACGATTGGAGTCAGCTTTCGATTCGCCTGAAAGGCAACACCCGCACTCGAGTACGTTCAGGTCGATAGTGATGACTGCTCCTGCCAAGATCTCGTCCTTCATGCGAAGGATCTCAGAGGGAATGACCGGACCGATGGCACCCGGGTGGACGTCCTTTGACCGGATCTGCACAACGCTCGGACGTGGCGCTCCCGTCTCGAACAGGATTGCTCTGAAATCCAGGTCATGAGTGATGACCGCAAAGCCATTCACTTGAGCAAAGTCCATGATCTCTCGATCAGGGGCGGAGACGTCCCCTACCGTCGACCAGTGGGCGGCTTCGATACCAGCTTCTGCAAAAGACCCTCACCCAGCCCGGCGAGAGGCTGACATCGATCAGGAACTTTCACGCGGTGGCCAGCAGGACCTCACGCTCTCCCGCCAGCATGGCTGCATACTGCAACGCTTGAAGCACGTCCTCGCGCTCCAAATACGGATAATCCTCAAGGACCTGTTCCACGCTGTATCCGGCCCCAACCTGACCCACGACCGTGCTCACTGTAATCCGCATGCCGCGGATGCAGGCCTTTCCTGCCATCATTCCAGGCGTTTGCGTG
>CAXTGN010000082.1:10088-13729 GCA_964243455.1 uncultured Acidobacteriaceae bacterium | reverse complement strand
CACCACAAGCTGTACCGGGAAACGCAACGGCCCGGCACTGTCCTCGGTTCCCTGCAGCGGCACCGTTTCCAGGTAGTCCAGCAGCGTCGGACCGCTGTACCACGGCATGTTACCGCTCGCATCCACCACGTTGTCGCCCGCGAGCGCACTCACCGGAATCATGTCAACAGAACCGAGTTTCAATCGCGCAGCCAGCTCCAGAAACTCTCGCCGGATCGCCTCGAAGACGTCCGCGCTATAGCCGACCAGATCCATCTTGTTCACTGCGGCGACAATATGCGGAATCCGCAGCAGACTGGCAATGTAGGTGTGACGGCGCGACTGCGGCAGCAGACGGCCCAGCTTCACAAAGGCGTTGGCATCGATCAACACCACGGCAACATCGGCAGTCGAGGCCCCCGTAGCCATGTTGCGCGTGTACTGCTCATGCCCCGGCGTATCCGCGATGATGAACTTGCGCTTCGACGTAGAAAAATACCGGTAAGCTACATCGATCGTGATGCCCTGCTCGCGCTCCGCACGCAGGCCGTCCGTCAGCAACGACAGATCTACCGTCCCATTGCCGGAGCGATTCACACGACTCGCACGGATGCTCGCCAGCTGATCTTCGTAAACGCTCTTGGTGTCATGCAGCAGCCTGCCGATGAGTGTGCTCTTACCATCATCCACAGAGCCCGCCGTCGTGAAGCGCAGCAGCTCCTGGTCCAGATGCGCATCCAGAAACGTACGGAAGCGCGCTTCACGTGCAGCTTCGCTCGTATCTGGAGTCAAATGAAGTTCGGTCAGATTCATTAGAAGTATCCCTCCCGCTTCTTCATCTCCATCGAGCCTTCTTCGTCGTGATCGATCGCGCGGTTCTCGCGTTCCGAACGCCGGAACGTGATCAACTCCTCAATGATCTTCGGCAGCGTATCGGCCTCGGAGGCAATCGCCCCCGTACAAGGCAGACAACCCAGCGAGCGCATACGCACACGCATGGTCTTCGGCTCTTCGTGCGCTAGCAGCTTGATCATCGGGTGGACCATTTGCAGCGTACTCCCACGCTCCACTACCTGGCGGTCATTCGCGAAGTACAGCGGCACAATCGGGATCTGCTCGGCATACAGGTACAGCCAGATATCGAGCTCAGTCCAGTTGGACAGCGGAAAGACACGGATCGACTCGCCTTTGCGCAGGCGCGAGTTATACAAGCTCCAGAGCTCAGGCCGCTGGTTTTTCGGGTCCCACTGTCCGGCCGTATCGCGAAAGCTGTAGACGCGCTCCTTGGCACGGCTTTTTTCCTCATCGCGCCGCGCACCGCCAAACGCCGCGTCGAAGCCGCCCTCTTCCAGCGCATCCAGCAGCGATCGCGTCTTCAGCGCTCCGCAACAATTCTGGGTACCCATACCCCACGGACTCATGCCGCCCGCAATCGCCTCTTCGTTGCGGTGCACGATCAACTCCGCACCGATCTCCCGCGCGTAAGCGTCACGGAAAGCGATCATCTCCGGGAACTTGTACCCGGTGTCCACATGCAGCAGAGGAAACGGGATCTTGCCCGGAAAAAACGCCTTCTGCGCCAGGCGCAGCATCACGCTCGAGTCCTTGCCGATGGAGTACAGCATCACCGGACGCGCAAATTCCGCCACTGCCTCCCGCAAGATGTAAATGCTCTCGGCCTCAAGCGCCTGCAGATGGTTCAGCCTCTCGGCGTGGAGGTTGCTGACTTGCTCGGAAGCGGCTGGGGTCGCTGACAAAAGATCTCCGTATCCTGAATCGCAAAGGCGAACGCGGCGGACGTCGCTTTCTATCAGATGTGAAAGTGGGGGAACGGTCGCGCGCAGGGGGGACAGCCGGGGGCGCTAACAACAACGACAAGCAAGCCGTGTGGCCCAAACGTGGTAGTGTGCGCCGCGCCGCATGCTGGTTCAGTGTAGAACAGGGCTTCCCGGAATCGCTGAGGTGTACCGCTGGGGAGTACTGATTCCCTAAAACATGATTACAAAAGACCTATAAAGCCCGTAAACTGCCCAACATACGATCCGTTTTGCGCACCACCACCCAAGGAGCCGTTCCATGCGTTCCAGCCCGAAGTCGCTTGCGGTTCTCTCCCTTGGTGTGGCCATTACCGCGCTGATCCCATGTTCCGGCGCACGGGCGCAGGCCGGTGGTGGAGGAACCGAGCATCCGGACTCGCGCACGGAGATCTACGCCGGCTACGGCTACTTTCACCCCGTAAACAGCGGCATCGACGGCTTCCAATACCAGGACGTCTACAACCCCAACGTCACCGCAAGCCTCAGTGGCTTCTTCAACCGCTATGTCGGCCTCCAAATGGAGGGCGGGTATTTTTCCGGCGACAATGAACATAAGCCCTACTTCCCGAACTGCACAGGAAGCGAATGCGACCAGGTAATCTACACCGCCCAGGCCGGCCCCGTGTTTCGGCTGCCCCTTGGCTCCTGGGTCCCTTTCGTCCACTTCCTCGGGGGCGGCTCCCGCTACAACGGCCCGGTCACCCAGTCGCTTAAATGGGGCTGGGGCGTCACCGGCGGCATCGGCATCGACTACGTCGTTCCGGGCTTCAACAACCACCTCGCCGTCCGCCCCCTTCAGGCCGACTTCCAGTACTCCCAGAACGTTTACGGCCCACTGGTCCTGCCCTCCGGCACCCAGGGCGGCTTCGGCGAGATTGATGCCTTCAAAGTCTCCGCCGGTCTGGTCCTCCGGTTCGGCGACTACAAGGCTCCCCATGCCGTCGAACTCGGCTGCTCGGCCCAGCCCACGCTTGTACACCCGGGCGAGTCCCTCACCGTTACTGGCAGCACGCTGTACCTCAATCCGGCAGTCAAACCCGTCTGGCACTGGGAGACCAGCGGCGGCACCGCCAAGCCCGACGAAGGCAACGTCGCCATCGACACCACGGGGCTCGCGCCCGGCGAGTACACCGTCGTCGGCCATGTCATCGACGGCCGCCGCGCCCGCAACCAGGCTGCCTGCACCGTTCCCTTCGAGGTCAAGGCCTTCGACCCGCCATCCATCAACTGCGTAGCCAGCCCGGCTGCCGTGACCTCGGGTACGGACGTCCAGATCATCAGCTCCGGCAACAGCCCGCAGAATCGTCCCCTCACCTATTCCTATGCAGTCAGCGCCGGCGTGCTCACACCCACCGGACCCGTCGCGAAGCTCTCCACCGCAGGCTTGGGCAACACGTCCATCGAGATCACCTGCAACGTCGTCGACGACCTCGGTCAGAAAGCCAGCTTCGCCACCCAGGTCACCGTCACCAAGCCGGTCGAGCCCGTCATCCCACAGGTGCAGGAGCTCTGCAGCCTCAGCTTCACCCGCGACGCGCGACGCCCGGTGCGCGTGGACAACGAAGCTAAAGGCTGCCTCGACGACATTGCGCTGACCTTGAATCAGCAAACCGACGCCCGCCTCATCATGATTGGGAACGCCTCCCCGGACGAGAAGCCCGAAGCAGCCGCGCAACGTGTCCTGAATGCTCGGCAATACCTCACCGACGAGAAGGGCATCGAGCGTTCGCGCATCGACGTCCGGGTCGGCGAGACCTCGGGCCGGAACGTCCGCGACGTCTTCGTGCCCTCCGGCGCCAGCTTCAGCGAACCCGCAACCCAGCCCTTCGAAGAGCGCCCCATCAT
>CAXTGN010000082.1:9077-10057 GCA_964243455.1 uncultured Acidobacteriaceae bacterium | reverse complement strand
CGCACATCGCGCAGCCCGCCCTGGCGCAGCCAAACCCGAACCCGCCGGTGCCCTCCACACCAGCCAAACCGCACCCATAAGCCTGTGGGGAGGCCGCGGGCGGAGCCGGAGGTTTTCTGCTAAACTCTGTGAGTCGGCGAGAAACCCGCTCCGCCCCGAACTCTGGGGCAGTGTGGCGGCAGACTCACCCGAGTGCCGGCATTCTCAACAAGCAAAGGTTCGGGGCGTAGCGCAGCCTGGTAGCGCACCTGCTTCGGGAGCAGGGGGTCGGAGGTTCGAATCCTCTCGCCCCGACCATCTGGCTTGTCGATCCGCCGTCTTCCTTTCATCTCCCACACGCATTGTCCCTTGCTTTCCCTGCCACGCATACTCGGTCATGGCCAAACCGTACACTGGGACCATGTACGAGGCACGCCTGGATCACGAACGCGAAAGTGATTTCGCAGTGGGCCGGGAGCTGCTGATTGGGCGCGCCGAGCTGGTCGCCCACGAGCTATTTCGGGATACTGACAGTTCATCCACGGACTTGCCATTAGCTGCCCTGCGCTGCTTGCACGAAGAGGGCTTTCTTACAGCGCCGCTGCCCTGTGAGTACGGCGGCCTTGGGCTAGGAACCGAGCCCGGCGGCCATAGACCGCTCCTTCGTTGCCTGGCGGCGTTCGGTGGCGCCGACCTCGCGCTTGGCCGCCTCTACGAAGGCCACGTCAACGCCTTGATCCTTGTGCATGCGTACGGCACACGGGAGCAAACGCGACGTTCGGCTGATGACGCGCGCGCAGGCAGGTTCTTCGCCGTATGGAATACCGACGACCGCACGCCGATGCGCCTGGAAACACAGGGCGCCGACCTTCTTCTTCGTGGTTGCAAGACCTTCGCCACGGGTGCAGGCTATGTCGACCGACCCATCGTCACGGCGGAGCGAAGCGGCTGGCAGATGACCCTGCCCCGCATGGATGCACCCGCTGTCTCCTCGGCGGTGC
>CAXTGN010000082.1:8727-9067 GCA_964243455.1 uncultured Acidobacteriaceae bacterium | reverse complement strand
ATCGTCATGCCTGGAAGCCCTTCGGCATGGAATCTTCGCAAAGCCTCACGGTCGACTTCGGCGGCGCACGCATCGGACCTGATGACCTGATCGGAAAACCCGGCGATCTGTACCGCGAGCCCCTGTTCCACGGAGGAGCGATTCGGTTTGCTGCGGTTCAGGCCGGCGCAGTCCTGCGTTTAGCCCACATGTTCTCAGAATGGCTGACCGCGCGCGCTCGTCAATCCGACCCCTACCAGCTCGCGCGTCTCGGCGAGGTCGGTCTCCTTGCCCAGGACGCCGCGTTGTGGATCGATCGCGCGGCAGACGTTGCCGAAGACTGCCTCTGGCCCCACTTTGG
>CAXTGN010000082.1:5614-8717 GCA_964243455.1 uncultured Acidobacteriaceae bacterium | reverse complement strand
CGTCCCGCGAACGCATGATCCGCTGCGGGGACATGACTCGCTTGGCCGTCGAGCGTGCTGCAACCGCGATCATGTCGCACGTCATCACCGGTGTAGGCGCCCGTGGGCTGCTGCAGCCGGCTCGCTTTGAGCGCATCCTGCGGGACCTGACCATGTACCTTCGCCAGCCCAGCCCTGACACAACGCTGGCCGACGTGGGCCGCAGCGCCCTGGCAAACCGTCTTCTGCACTACTGGAGAGAGCCCGACAGCACAGGGGAAAGGTCCGCAGACACCTGGCTCTCATAGCTGCTTCCATTCAGGCCGTCCCGCTCATTCGCATGGAGCCCGGAACAAATACCTTCCAGGAAGGCTTCGAGCTCGGCGATCGCGCTCTGGATCGGCTGCTCCCGTTGCCCAGGAAACGCCTCCTCGATCAGGGTGTCGCAGTACACCGCCCCGAGGAAACCGGGACAGGTCGTCTGACGACGCAGCGCGTCCGCGAAGGTATCACGCCACCAGTCCGTCGGCAGGAAAAAGTCGCCGACACGCTTGGTCTCGAAGATGTGTCGAAGCTGGTTCAGGGTACGAAACCGGTGTTCCAGAAACGCTGCGGACGGCACAAGATGAGCGGCTTCGCATGGCAGTCCATGCCACATTCGCAGTTGGCCAGCCAGACCCATCTTCGCCCGGCCCTGGAGGCGAGCCGACGTGAAAACACGCACAGTCGGATCGTGCCGCAGCCGGCAGTTTGCGTGCCGGAGCCGGTCGACGAAGGCTTCATCTTCTAGGGGATTCACCATCGGGATGCCACCCGCGGCAGCATAGGCCTCCGGTGTGCAGGCCAGCGAGGCTCCGAAGTGATCCAGGTGGCGGGGATGCCGATCTCCAGGCCGGGGATCCAGAACGTCCTCCAGCCTCGCCACCAGGGAGGCATAGGTCCGATCCCGCTCGTAGCACAGCCGAACCGCGGACGGGAGGCCGTCGAGATCCTCCTCGGACAGCAACACTCTACCGCCCACGGCATCGGCATCCTGCTCCAGAGCGCAAAGGTTCCGGAGGATCCAGTCTGGCGCGACCACGCTGTCCGCATCGGTAGCAAGAATGGCAGCCGGCCGCAACGTCGTTGCTTTCAGCCGCGACCAGGCCGTGTCCATCAGCCAGCGGCGTGCCGTGCCCACATGCGCCTCTTCAGCCGGAAAGGTTCGCTCGATGACATGCAGCGCCACCGACCGATGATGGGCCTGCCACTCGCGCGCGACCGCTGCAGACTGGTCCGAACAGTTGTTCAGGAGAAGCAGCACTTCGAATGAGGAGTGGTGCAAGGGTCTACCTTGCAGCTCTTCCTGCACGTACAAGGCATCCAGACAGCGCGGCAGAGCCGCTTCCTCGTTCCGCGCAGGGATCGTCACGCAGGCGCGGCACTGGTTGCCGGCGGGACCTGGGACAAGTGGAGGGTAAGGAGCAAAGGGTGGTGCGGTACCGCTCACGCTCGGCCCTCCCCGGGCGCCACCAGGCCGGAGTCGCGCCAGGCAGCATCTGCCCACAGGCGCTCTCGTCCGCCGTACCGTTCGGCAAACTCCGCCATGGACCGGATCGCCTCCGAATCGACCTGCGAATCGTAACACTCCGCGATCCGGGTCTTGCGACGCATCCCGTCCTGCGGCTCAGGCGAAGTCTGCACAGCAAAGGCGGCCGCCAGGTCCGGAGAGGTCTCGGCAGCTCGTGGTTGCAGAAGCTCCGCTGCACCCTCACGCGTCGCGTACGGCAGATCCTCGTAATAGGCAACAGGCATCGGCGTAGAGTTCAGCACGTTCAACGCAGCCTGGTGCACGACCCGATGGTCGATGTGACCGCCGATAGCCAGGGGCGCAGCCAGAAACACTCGGTTCGCCTCTGACTTGCGCGCAAGCTTGGCCACCGCCCCTTCCATGCGCGCCAGGGCTCGATCGCCCGGCCGGATCTCCACCGTGAGCACCTCATCGTCAGAGCAGGCCAGCCGCAACGGTGCGTCAAGAAGATCGAGATCATGAAAGCTCAGCCTGTTGGCCAGCAGCTTGTTCCAGGCAACATCCTCACGGCGCCTCAGCGCGGAGACAAAGGATACCCGGTCATTGGCATGCAGCGCCTCGACGTCGGAGTACGGCGCGTACGCACTCTGTGTAAAGCAGTTCAGCACAGACACGGTGTGCCCCTGCGCCAGCCACGCATCGACAGACAACCCAAGAGAGAACGCCGCATCGTCGCGATGCGGAGACAGCACAACAATGGTCACAGCAAATGCTCCGCATATCGGACAGCGAAAGACAGGACCGGTACACCCGGTAGGGTTAGATGACCCCACGCGAGAAATCTCAGCCGGCGCCGGTAAGGCTCTCCGACTTGGGTGCGGCGACCTCCACAGCCGCACGCGGACGCACGGCGGAGGCGACGCTTGCGCCGGGACGCTTGGGCATCAGGATAGCGGCCGACGACTCGTCTTCGGCGATATTCCGGTACAGATGCAGAGCCTGCGCTACAACCTGGTCCATGTTGAAGTACTTATAGTTCGCCAGCCTGCCACAGAAATACACGCCCTGCTTGGCCTCCGCGAGTTCGCGATATAGCTCGTAGAGCTTCGCGTTCTCAGGCCGCGGAATGGGGTAGTACGGATCACCCTCTGCCTGTGGATACTCGTACACAATGCTGGTTTTTGGGTGCACCTGACCTGTCAGGTGCTTGAACTCCGTCACGCGCGTGTATTTGTGATCGTTCGGATAGTTCACGACCCCTACGCTCTGGTAGTGCTCCTGATTGTGCGTCTCGTGCTCGAAACGGAGCGAACGGTACGGCAACTTACCCAATCGGTAATCGAAGAACTCATCGATCGGGCCGGTATACACCGTCTTCAGGTTGGGGTAGTTGTCCATGATCTCGCGGTAATCCTTCGAAAGCATGACCGTGATCTTGGGATGCGACAGCATGCGCTCAAACATCCGCGTATACCCTTCCAGCGGCATAGCCTGGAAGGTGTCGGAGAAATACCGGTCATCCTGATCGAAACGCACCGGGATGCGGCCCGCGACGCTGCTGTCGAGCTCTGAAGGATCGACCCCCCACTGCTTGCGCGTGTAGTTCTTGAAGAA
>CAXTGN010000082.1:354-5604 GCA_964243455.1 uncultured Acidobacteriaceae bacterium | reverse complement strand
GGCCCACCTTGGAAACGACAATGTCCTCCGAGGTACGGATTTCGTCGCGCTTCTCGGCGCGCTCCGCTAGAAACTTCTCCATTCCCGCGGCGTCCAGATCGAGCCCGTACAGCCGGTTGATGGTATCGAGATTGATCGGTATCGGCACCATCTTGCCGTCCACCGATGCCAACACCTTGTGCTCGTAAGGACGCCACTCGGTGAACTGCGAAAGGTAGTTGAAGACCTTTTCGGACTGGGTATGGAAGATGTGCGGTCCATACAGGTGCACAAGCAATCCGTGTTCGTTGTAGTAGTCGTAGGCATTGCCCGCGATGTGGGGACGCTTGTCAATGACGAGCACTCGCTTGCCCATGCCGGCGGCCAGCCGTTCCGCAACCACCGCGCCAGCAAACCCAGCGCCGACGACGAGATAGTCATAGCTCTCTCGCTTCGTCACCGGCATACGCAAACTCACGACCTCAAGGGAAGTGGTGTTCTTGAACATTGCAGCTGCCTTTGCCACCCGAGCACGCTCCATCTCCGCGCTCATGGCGGCCCAGGTGGAATCCCATGAGCTGGAAGCCAGCTTGGCGGCGACAGCGTGACGCCACTTTGGATCGTCCGGCGCGTTGAGCGCACGGTCCACGGCCTCGGCAAACTGCTGCGCCGTGCCGGCGATCTCAACCAGCCCCGAATGCCCGTAGTCATGCACCACATCCCGTATGGGCGTAGAGATCACGCGTTTCCCGGCCGCCAGATACTCCGGAGTCTTTGTTGGCGAGATAAACTGCGTCGATTCGTTCAGCGCAAAGGGCAACATCGCCGCATCCCAGCCGGAAAGATGCGCCGGGAGCTCCTTGTAACTCTTGCCCCCGAGATAGTGGAGGTTGGCCGCCCGGGGTAAGGACGCCTCCTCGATCTTCACCACTGGCCCGAGCAGGACGAAGTGGACATCCGGACGAAGCCGAGCGACCTCTGCCAGGAGATTGCTGTCGAAACGCTCGTCCAGGACCCCGTAGAAGCCCACCCGTGGGTGAGGGATGCCTGCCTGATCCGCAGTATCGGGTTGCGCTTTGAGGGCCTTGGCGAAGTGCCCCGCCTCGATGGAACTTGCAAAAGCAAAAACATTGTGGTGCTGGGTGCGCTTGTGTTCATACAGAGAACGGCCGCCGGTAAAAACGACGTGAGCCTTGCGGAACAGTTCGCGCTCGCGCTGCAACAACTTGGAAGATGCGCCGGCAAAGGCCGAAAGCTCATCCATCGCGTCGAAAACCGTGACCTCCGGCTTAAGGTGAGCGGCAAAGCCCAGAGCCATCGGCGTGTAAAACCATGCATCGAACCGCGTCAGGCCGCGTTCCAGCAGGAAGCGATCGAGCAACCGCTTCTGAACACCCTCTACATCGTCACTCGCACGAAGGTGTGGTCGCAGCACCAGCACATTGGGCGATTCCTCCGCCGCGATGAGCTCCAGGCGTCCTTCCGTCGGCAAATCTGCTGGGACCTGCCAGCTCTCATAGGCATAGGGCTCTTCCCAGTAGAAAACCGGACGTGTCGCCGAAGCGCGCGTGAGCAGATGCTGGGGCCTTTGGGTCACAAAGTGCCAACGAAGGTGAGAGAAAACAAGCAGAGCAGGGGTAAGGGTGCCGCTGTTCTTCGAAGCTGGGTGAGCCCTGAGTTCGTCCAATTCCACTCCAAGCGCGCAGGGGCGCAGGTAAAGGGCCTTTTACGTACGGGCCAAAGCCAGAAGCATGCCTGGACAAGATTTCCAGCACGCGTCGGTCACCGTGCCGCCAGTCACACACCTTGTGAAGCTAGGTACTTAGAGGCGTTCCACACCCCTGAGGGTTGTCGCAGAGCTTCTACTTGGCTTGCGTCACCCTTCAAACAGGGGCGCGCTGCCTACCGTAGAACCCTGAACAATGCACGGGCGGTCGAACGCAATGCTCGTAACTAGTTCAAAAACAAGGTTCTGTATAGCGTATCGCGTTGCACTGGATGAAAGCCAGCGTCCCGTATGATCCGGCGCAACTCCTCTTCCGTGGTGCAATTGCTTGTGCCTGCCGCTCGTACCACGTTCTCTTCCAGCATCACCGAGCCCACATCGTTGCCGCCGAAACGCAGCCCCATTTGCAGAACCTTCAACCCCTGCGTCACCCAGGAGCTCTGGACGTTCTCGATGTTGTCCAAGTACATGCGGCTGATCGCGAGCGTCTTCAGGTACTCCACCGAGGTCGCCTCATCCCATCCCCGGCCGCCCAGCGCCGTGTTATTTGGCTGAAAACTCCAGGGAATAAAGGCGGTGAAGCCGCCGGTCTCTTCCTGCAACCGCCGCACAACCTCGAAGTGATTGACCCTGTGCTCCACGGTCTCCCCGACACCGAACATCATGGTTGCGGTCGTGCGCATGCCGAGTTGGTGGGCGGTCCGGTGCACGCTGACCCAGTCCTCCGTGCGGCACTTCAGGCGGGCGATCTTGGCTCGCACCTCATCGTCGAGAATCTCGGCCCCACCCCCGGGGATGGAATCGAGGCCCGCGTCCCGCAGGCGCGCAATCGTGGTTTTCAGGTCAATTTCGCTGTATTCCGCAATGGCGAGGATCTCGCTCGCGGACAGGCAATGGAGCCAGATCTGCGGAAAGCGCTGTTTGATTCCTATGAAAAGGCGTTCAAACCAGTCGATTTTGAGGTCAGGGTGGATGCCGCCCTGCATCAGCACGCCGGTGCCGCCCAATTCGATCGTTTCG
Source organism: uncultured Acidobacteriaceae bacterium (assembly GCA_964243455.1). Classification (GTDB taxonomy): domain Bacteria; phylum Acidobacteriota; class Terriglobia; order Terriglobales; family Acidobacteriaceae; genus Granulicella. The sequence goes on along the minus strand of CAXTGN010000082.1, from coordinate 2,879 downwards.
CGGATCTTGTCGTAGATCGTGTCGAAGTCGAGAATGTAGCCTTCCGCGGCGAGTTTGCCCTTCAATGGGCGGTAAAACGCGCAGAATGTGCAGTACTCCGTGCAGAAATTGGTGTAGTTGATGTTGCGATCGATGATGTAGCTGACCACGCCCTCGGGGTGAAGGCGCCGGCGAACCGCATCGGCTTCCATACCGATGCCGATCAGGTCATCGGAGGCAAAGCAATCGAGCGCCTGCTGGCGAGTGATACCCATAATTCCAGTTTACGCCTGCGTTTCCGCTCAAAAAAAGCGCGTCCTTATGCGGCTTTCGCGCCACGAAAGGGGGTTTTGTCGCGTTCTGATGCAAAGAGCGTAAAAGTGGCGTTCTTAACGCGGTTTTTGCGCTTCCTGCACCGTTCCCATTTCAAGGGTCAGTTGGGCGCCGTGTTTGGGCTCCGCATGGGTCGTTCGCTGGCGCTCGGCAGGGCGTTGGCCCTCGCGACAGATCGCCAGGGCCATGTCGGTCTGTACAGGGGGCACGACCAGGGCGTTGTGTCCGCCCCACTCCTGGACCGTCGCGCTCAGGAGCCGGCCCCCGGCCGTGTCCCACGCCGACACGCGATAGCGTCCGGGCTCGAGCATGGGAACGCGGAGGCAGAGCTGGACGGGGGCGGCTCGTTTGGCGAGTTGGCCCTTCTTGAGGATCGTGTCACGACGCAGCAGGTAGACCACGGCCTGGTCCCCGGTGGCACACCCGAAGCGGGCCACCTGTTTCTTCGGGACCACCTTGCCCCCGGGGTCCAGGACGCGCAGGTCGTCCGTGACGTTGACCCGAGCGAAGCGGGTCCAGTCCACCAGAGGGCGGAAGCCGGCCAGGCCGCGCTGCGCGACGCGCATGCCGTTTGTGAGGATGTGGACGCGGCGGTTGGGCCAGCGCATGCCGCCGCCCGCTCCCCCCGAGGCGAGGTGCGCCCACTGCATGTGGCGGAAGTACTCGTCGTCGAAGGGCTCGGGGAGGGAGCGGCGCTTGTCCTTAAAGGTATGGATGGGGCCGTGTTCGGAGTCGAGAAAGGGGCGGTTGTCGGTTATCTCGGAGATGGACTCTTTCACAATCCGCCCCATGCCGATCGCGGCATCGACCGTGTTCTTCGGGTGGTCGATGGTGCCGGTCTCATAGATGTGGATCGTGGCGAAATCGAGCGTCGGATGCCGGTAAATGGCGTCCTCCATCTGCATTTCGGAACGCCACTTCAGCTCCGGCCCAAACAGGGACACGGTTTGGGGGTGGGCGCGGCCGAAGGCTCCCATTTCGACAGCACGCAGGTGAGTGCTGAGGTCTTCTATGAACTCGACAAAGGGTGAAGCGCTCATCTCCGCCTGGGCGGGGTGGATCTCATTCCAGATGTCCCAGGCGAAGAGCGCGCCGGAGCCGCCCCACCGCTCCGCGGCGAAGGTCAGGCGGGCCTTGATGGCCTCGCGGGTCTCCTTGCACAGGAGCGCGCGCGAGGGATGGGACAGCGTGCCGCCCTTCTTGGCGTTGTAGGGGTGGTGCTTGAACTTGATCCACATCCAGAAGGTGTCGAAGGGCGTCAGCAGGAGGCGGAGGCCGTACTTCTCGCAGAGGGCGAAGAGGTCGTCCCAGAACTGGACGACGTTGCGCGACCACTTGCCGGGGCGGGTCTCGAAGTAGCGACTGCGAACCTGGGCGTACTCGAGCATGAGGCGCAGGACGGTGACACCGTGCTGTTGCAGCTTGAGGAGGTGGGCTTCGACGGCGGGGACGTTCTTGCGGCCGAACAGCGGGTTGAGCTCGATCCAGCTGATGGCGTCGTTCTGGCCGACTGGGTGCCAGGGCTGGCCGTCTTCGGTTTGGAAGTACGGGATGCCGGGGATGACTTGGATCCAGGGGAGTTGCGTTCTCGGAAAGGGCTGGAGCGGTGCGGCGGGCATCAAGGTGAAGGATAAATTGTTTGTGGCTGGGGATGGCGCTTTGCGATGGCTGGGGTTGGCGCTGCGCGGTGGCGTTGACAAAAGCAGGTCCCCCGTTCGGGGAATGACAAAAGAAAGAAGGGCAAAAGCAAGAGCAACAGCAGCAAAGGCGATTCGCCCAGGCAAAGGCGCGACGGTCCGCCACGGACATCAGGGCTTGGGTGGCAGGGCGTCGGGGCGGAGGGTGGCGATGCGGCCGTGGGGGCCTACGACGAAGGGTAGGGAGAGGGCGTTCCAGTGTTGGTCGGCGTCCGGTGCGTCCTCTTTGGACGGCTTGAGAGGGTGCCAGTTGCGACCGTCGTCTGTGGAGATGTCTGTGCCGTTGGGGCCTACGGTGATCCAAGTGTTGTGCGGCTTGTCGTAGGCGACGGCAGAACGGTAGCCGTGGGGTGGGGTGGTGGGGAGAATAGCTCGAAACAGGTTCTGACCTGGAAGTGGCTCCCCGCGTTTCGTTGATAAAAAGATCGCATTATCCGAAGTAGCGTCAGGCTGGGTGTATATCCCGCCTACGACCATAGCTTCGATAGGGAAGAAACTTGCCGGGTCCTTCGCTGT
>CAXTGN010000082.1:0-344 GCA_964243455.1 uncultured Acidobacteriaceae bacterium | reverse complement strand
AAAGCTCCTCCCGCATCTCCGACCGCGAGCGGCAGAGGAACCGCGGAGAGCTTCAATCTGCAGGGGAGCATTCCGTCGGCATCACCGCCAGATTGGTAGATTAGTTTGGGTCCTGAAGTTCCTCCGGTGACAAAAGCGAAGTTGACGCCGAACCATTCATACAGAGAAGAGTTGCTGGCCGCGAAAAGACCCTCACCTGTATCTGCTGGTAAAGCTTGCTCCTTGCAGTGAGCTCCTGGCGCGTAAGTGCCTTCGGTCCATCTTTGCCAAGACTTTCCCTCATCTTGCGACAGAAAGAGCACACGCTTTTTCTCTACGGGATCGCCCACCAAGACACCCGTTCG